>JBDRZP010000006.1 GCA_039804025.1 candidate division WOR-3 bacterium | reverse complement strand
TCCCTGATTCAGCCTGGAAATTGATGATGAAAGAAGTTAATGAAATAAAGGAAAAAGGTGTTAAAGAAAAGGAAATTAAGGAATCACTCAATCTTTTTAGAACTTATAGGTTTTTACAGAATGCCTCCACTGATGGAGTACTTGTTTCTCTTTTCAGGTCTTTTGTAATTGCAGAAAATCCAGAATTTTTAGATTCAATGATTAATAAAATAAATGAAGTTAAACCAGAAGATATTAAAAGTTGTGCTAATTTATACTTTAAAAATTTTGTAACTTTAAAAATTGGACCTTAAATAATATTAGCGCCCGGCGGGAATTGAACCCACAACCTTCTCCTCCGGAGGGAGACGCTCTATCCGGAGTTGAGCTACGGGCGCAGAAATATTTTATTCTTTTATATTTTCTTTCAACCATTCAAGAGTCACACTCTTTGGTCTTTCAATAGGAAGACCAAGAGCTCTATCCCATATTAATTGAACTGAAATACCTATTGCCCTTGAAACACCAAATAAAACAGTATAAAAGGGGAATTCTGTAATTCCATAATGATAAAGAACACAACCAGAGTGAGCATCAACATTAGGCCAAGGATCCTTTATTTTCTGTAACTGCTGTAAAATGGGAGGAACAACCTCATAAAGCATTGAGACTATTTTAAAAATTGGATCATCCGGCATATATTTTAAGGCAAATTCTCTAAAGGCAATATATCTTGGGTCAGTTTTTCTTAAAACTGCGTGTCCATATCCAGGGATTACCTGTCCTGAATTTATTGTATCCCAGCAATATTTTTCAAGAACTTCCTTTGTGATCTCCTCTCCTTTGAATTTTTCCTGAAGATTTAAAATCCATCTTAGCACTTCCTGATTTGCAAGTCCATGCAAAGGTCCTGCAAGTCCATTTATGGCAGCCGATATTGAATAATAAACATCAGATAGAGCAGAGGCGACAAGGTGTCCTGTATGGGCTGAAACATTTCCACCTTCATGGTCGCAGTGTAAAACCATATAAAGCCTCATTAATTCGTATACCTCAGGATTATCATAACCCATCATATGAGCAAAATTAGCAGCCCAGTCAAGCTCAGGGTCAGGCTTAATAAATTTTCCCTTTTTATATAAGTATCTGTAAACAAATGCTGCTAAAACAGGGATTCTTGCAAGTAAATCAAGGGTATCTTCATAAAAGTATTCCCAGTAGCTTGTTTTTGGAATCCCTTCCCAGTATGCCTTTGTAAATTTTGATTCCTTCTGCATGGCAAGAATACCCATTGAGAAGAGAACCATGGGATGAGAGTCTTTTGGCATCTTCTTTATAACATCAAATACATAAGAGGGCACCTCCATCCTTTTCCTAAATTCTTCCTGAATTTCCTTAATATTTTCTTCTTTTGGGAGGTCACCTGTTAAAAGTAAATAGAAAATTCCTTCAGGAAGTGGTTCATTACCTCCCTTTGCCTTTGGAAGTTTTTCTCTAACTTCAGGTATGGTATATCCTCTGAATCTTATTCCTTCATTGGGATCAAGAAGAGAACCTTCCCATACCATGCATTTTACATCCCTCATTCCACCATAAGCCTGATCAACTGTTACCTCGGAGATTACCTTTTTACCGAATTTTTCCCTGAACTCCTTTACTTCTTTTTGTCTTTTTTCTATTTTTTCCTTTAATGTTTGTTTTAACATTTTTTCCCTCCTTTTTAAATAAATTATTATAAATTATAAAGCAAAATTTCTTATAATTTCTAAATGAAATTGAAATTTTTAAAAATGGAAGCAACTGGTAATGATTTTATAGTTCCAATTAATATAAAACCAGAAAAGATAGAAAAGTTTATCCCCTTTTTATGTGAAAGGAGAAGGGGAATTGGTGCTGATGGGATTTTGTTTTCCTTAAGGGATAAAAATTATGACTTCAGAATGATTTATTATAATTCTGATGGAGGAAGAGCTGAATTTTGTGCAAACGGTGCAAGATGCCTTATTTATTTAAATTATTTAAAAACTAAAAAGAAAAAATTTAATTTTATTGCTGATGATGGTGAACATGAAGGTGAATACCTTGGTAAAAATAATGTCAAACTTAAAATGATAAATCCTATATTTTTAAAAAATTTAAAAATCTCAGAAAAGGAATACACACTTATAAATTCAGGTGTTCCCCATTTGATAAGAGAGGAAAAAGAAATAGAAAAAATTGATGTTGTGAAAGAAGGAAGATTTTTAAGGTATCACGAATTTTTTAAACCTAAAGGAACAAATGTAAACTTTATTGAAATAACTGGTAATAAAATTAAAATAAGAACATATGAAAGGGGAGTTGAAGATGAGGTTTTATCCTGTGGAACAGGTGCTGTTGCTTCTGCCTTTTATACAAAATTAAAAAATGGATTTAGTCAATTTGAAATATTAACAAAAGGTGGAGATATTTTGAAAGTTGAATTTAATGAATCAGGAACATACCTGATTGGAAAAGTAAAACTATCTTTTAAAGGAGAAATTGATTTAAAATTTTAATTATGTTTGATGAATATAAGAATTATTTTTTAAAAGTTTGTAATGAAGCTCTCTTACCTGAAGGAATTATAAATTTGATATTAGAACCTGAATTTATAGCAATACAAAACATTCCCTTTGAATATGAAGGAAAAATAAATTTATTTAAAGGTGTGAAAGTAATACATTCCTCCATAAAACCATCCCATATCGGACCCTTAAGAATAAAAAGTAGGATTTCTCTTGATGAATTAAAAATGCTTTCTTCCTTTTTTACATGGCAAAATTTTCTTTTAAATATGCCCTTTTCTGGTTTAAGTGCAGGTTTGGAAGTTGAAGAAAAATTTATAAAAAATTATAAAATGAAAAAATTTTTAACTGAAAAGTTTATATCCTTTTTAAAGGATGAAAAAGAAATTTTTTATCCTGAAATGGGTTATGAGGAAAATGAAATTTATTGTGAGAACTTTACTGCTAAGGTTTTTGAAATGGGAGGATTTTTTAATAGAAGGGAAATATTAAAAGAAGGAATTAAAATCATTTTGGATAAATTTTCTGAAATAGAGGACTTTGATTATAGGGATAAAAAAGTTTTGATTCAGGGTTCTGGTAAAGTTTCACTTTTATTCTTCGAAGTTATGAAAGAAAAAGATGCTAAAGTAATGGGTTTATCAGATACAAAGGGTGCAATATTTTCAGATTCTTTAAACTTTGATGAGGTTATTGAAATTAAAAAGAATAAAGGAAAAATTTCAGAAATTAAGGGTGAAAGATTAACAAATGCTGAGTTTCTTGAAAGGGAGTGTGATATTTTAATTCTGGCAGGACCTTCAAATGTAATCAATAAAAATAATTTTGATAAAATTAAAGCAAAAGTTATTATTGAAATTGCCCCATCAGGAATTAATTATGAAATTTATGAAATGTTATCAAAGGAAAAGAAAATTATTCCTGATATTATTTCTGTTTTACCCTTTGCACTTATTAATTCTATTGAAGCAATAAAGAAAAATGTAAATTTTATTACAAAAGATAATCTTGAATTATACGGAAGCATTTTAAAAAATATTTTTTCTGATATTTACGCCTATAGTGTAGCAAAAAATAAATCTCTAAAATTTTCAGGTTTTATGATTTCTTTACTCAGATATGCGAAAGTGTTATCAATGAAAGGAGTATGATATTTTTTATATTTTTAAAAATTTACATACTTACACCTTTTCAAATAGCACCCCGTGAATCTTCACCTGATTTTCTTTTACCGAAGGGTGAAGAAAAATATGTAATTTCTTTAAAGGATACCTTCTATACAACCCTTTCAAAAAAAGGAAAAATTTTCTGGAGAGAGGTAAAACCTGATAAAGATGGTTACATTTTTATCACTTCTGATACTCTTGAAATTAAAAGGGAATATGAGCATCATGGCTTTGGTTTTAGCACTTTAAGTTATGTTTATATTGACACTTTTTTTAAAGAAGGATTTTATCTTGTATATCCTGAAAAAATCTCGAGATTTTATATTGATTCAACTCCTTATATTGGAAATCCTTATTCTTATTCTAATGTTCCAGTTCCTCTTTACTTAAAAGAAAAAAGATATAGAATTTTACTTATAACAGGAGAGGAGTATGGAAAGGTAAGGATTTCATTTAAAGAGGCTCCAGAAAATCCGTTTGTATATAAAGAATGGGCTATATTACCTATTATCTTGAAAGATTCCCTTTATGAATTTTATATTGGTTTCTGGATAATAAATCCCAAAGATAAATTTTTTAAAAAATTAATTTTAGAAGGTTACGGTGAAAATCTTGAAGGAGAAAAAAAAGAAATTGATTATCTTATGCCCTTTGAAATTATTTATGAAGATTTAAAATTTAAAATATTAAATAAAAATTTTAAAAAGGAAACTCTTACAATATCTGTTAGATTAAAAGGTGAAAACTTTGACACAATAACAAATTTTTATTTACCGATAAAATCAAGAGATGAGCCCTTAAAAATTACATTTAAGTCAAAAATTGATGATGGAGTTAATTATTTTGCTATAAGATATCCCAAGGTAAAAGGTAATTATAAAAAGGGAGTTATATTTTCTCTTCATGGTGCAGGTGTTGAGGCAATTGATCTTGTAAGAGCATATAAAGAGGAGGATTCTTTATTTATAATTTCTCCAACAAATAGAAGACCTTTTGGTTTTGACTGGCAAGATCTTGGAACCTTAGATTTTCTTGAAGTTTTCAATTTTGTAAAGAAAAATTTTAATGTTGATACTAATAAAATTTATCTTACAGGACACTCAATGGGGGGACATGGCACCTATTTTATAGGCTTTCATTTTGCTGATAAATTTGCCGCAATTGTACCATCGGCTGGTTGGATATCCTTCAGAACCTATGTCCCTTATTTTTTGCAGGGAATAAGTTTATTTGGTGACCCTCTTCAGATAAAAATAAGGGAAAGGGTTTTATATTCGGAGGATATTCAAAAATTTATAAGAAATGCTTTAAATGTTCCTTTTTTAATAGTTCATGGAACAGAAGATAAATCAGTTCCAGTTTTTCACTCAAGATTTATGTTTTATCTTTTAAAGAGAAATAAAATAAGGGTAAAGTTATGGGAAGTAAGTGATATGGGACACTGGTGGGATATTGAAAATACAGAGGGTATTGATTGTGTAGATTCAGATACAATTATAAATTTTATTAAGAGAAATAAGAGAATTCTGCCCGATTCTTTTGAATTTCATTTTTCCGATATTGGTATTAACAATTCCTTTTATTTTATAAAAATTTTAGATCCTGATAAATATTTTTATCCTGGTTTTTTAAAATTAAAAAGAAAGGGTAATACCATTTTGATAAGAACAGAAAATATTAATGCCTTTGAAATGGATTTATCACATTTTAATTTTGAAAAATTTTTTATAAATTTAGATGGGAAAATTTTTGAGTTAAAAGGTAAAAATAAATTTATTTTTTTAAAAGGAAAAACCTGGAAAATAGTGAGTGAATTTAAGTTAAAGATGCCCTCAAAAACTCCTTTAAATCCAGGTCTTATAAAAAATATTTTGCGTAACAAAATTTTGATAGTTTTTAGCACGGAAAAAAATTCCTTTGAAAATTATCATTTAGCAAGAAATCTTTCTTTTTCTCTTCTTACAAGGGGGAATTTAAAGGTAAAAATTTTACCTGATACTTTATTTGATAAAAAGTTATCTCTATTTTACAATTTGATTTTAATAGGGAAAAGGGATGAATTTAGTGGAAGGGTTAAAGAGATTTTAAAAATTTTGCCTTTTGATTTATTCAAAAATAAAAAAATCATTGATGGTCTTTTAATTTTTATTTATCCCCTTTATCCCTTTTCTTATAATATGGGTCTTTTTATAATTTATTCAGATGTAAAAGATTTAAAAGAAGTTTTTAGACTTCCCCTCTTTGTTTCAGGTACTGGATTACCCGATGGAATTTTTATTAAAAATCCTTATGATTTGAAGACAAAGGGTTTTTCAGGTCTTTTCTTCTTTTTATGGAATAAAAATTATAATGATTTTGATGAAATTGCCTTTACTGAATAATAACTATTAAAATTAAATATGATTTATTCTACAACTGTTTTAGGCATTTTAAAAGATGGTAAGGCAGTAATAGGGGCTGATGGGCAGGTTACCTTTGGAGAAACAATTTTAAAACATAAGGCAAAAAAGGTAATGAAAATATATAATGGAGAGGTCCTTGTGGGATTTGCTGGTGCGGTTGCTGATGCCTATACCCTTTTTGAAAATCTTGAAAAAAATTTAAAAGAATTTAAAGGAGACCTTATGAGAGCTTCCGTTGAACTGGCAAGGAAATGGAGGCAAGATAAATTTTTGAGGAGACTTGAAGCACTTATTGCTGTTATTAATAAAGAAAAGGCTCTTATAATCTCTGGAAACGGTGAAGTTGTTGAACCTGAATATGGAATAGTTGCTATTGGTTCTGGTGCTCCTTATGCAAGAGCTGCTGCCCTTGCTCTTTTAAAACATACTGATTTGGAACCAAAGAGAATTGTTGAAGAAGCCCTTAAAATTGCTGCTGAAATATGCATTTACACAAATGAAAATTTTACAATTTTAGAACTATGAAAGATAAAGAGGAAATAAGCTACAAAAAATTTCTCGATTTTTTTAAAGAAAAAACAGAGGGAAGTAAAAAGGAAACACCTATAAAAGAAGAAATAGAAGAAAAAACTACAAAAAAGAAAATAAAAAAGAAAATAAAAAAGAAAAAAATTGAGGAAAAAGAAGAAATAGTTGAAAAAGAAGAATTACAGGAACCGGGATTTAAGCCAGAAAAGAATTTTGAAGTGAAACCCGAGGAAATAAAAGAAGAATTACCCGAGGCAATTGTAGAAGTGGAGGAAGTTAAAGATGAAGAATTTTTAATTTTCAGGTCAGGAAGTGAAAACTACGCAATTTACACTCAGGATGCATCAGAAGTTATAACTGGTTTAGAAATTTTTGAAGCAACTGATTTACCATCTTATGCTATAGGTATGGCTAATTTTAGGGATAGAATAATACCTGTTATTTCCTTTTCTAAACTTTTAAATATTGAAGAGGAAAAAGAGCCTTATTCCTTTATTTTTATTGAAAAGAAAGATAAAAAAGAAAGTTTTTTCCTTAGAGTAGGTGAAGTGAAGGGAATTTATAAAAAAAGGGATGTGAAATTACTTGAAGTCCCTTATGACCTTAATAAGGAAATTTTTAAAAAAATAATTCTTATTGATAAAGAACTTGTTCCCCTTATAGATGTTATAAAGTTAGTGGAAAAGAAGGAATAAAAAATTGAAAGAAATAGCACTTGGTTTTTTGCAGGGAATAACAGAGTTTTTACCTATCTCTTCCTCAGGTCATCTTCTTTTTTTACAGGAATTGTTTAAATTCAATTTAAAGGGTATAGGTATTGAAACCCTTTTTCATCTTGCAACATTTTTTTCGGTAATAGTATATTTTAGGAAAAGGCTTATAAATTATTATTTAAAAAATTGGTTTAAAATCTTATTAGGGATTTTACCTGCTTCTTTATTTGCCCTTCTATTTAGAAATAAAATTAAAGAGTTTTTTGAAGACCCCCAATATTTATTTCTATTTTTTCTTTTAAATGGTTTTTACCTTTTATCTTCAAGAATAAGGGAAGGTGGAGAAGGTATAGATAATAAAAAGGCTTTTTTAATCGGTGTTATGCAGATTTTTGCTCTTTTACCCGGAATTTCAAGGTCTGGAATTACAATTACCACAGCCCTTCTTTTAAATATTAATCCAAAGGAAAGTTTTGAATTTTCCTTTTATATGTATTTACCCCTTGTTTTAGGTGCCTTTATTCTTGAAATAGGAGATTTAAAATATCTTGAGCTTTTACCTTCTTTAGCAGGATTCATTTTTGCTTTCTTATCAGGTCTTATTGCACTTTTTTTACTTGAAGGTTCAATAAAAAAGAAACTTTTTTCCCTTTTTGGAATTTACACTATAATTCTTTCAATTTTTTCTTTTTTTCTTTTAAGATAAAAAATGAATTTTAATGAAGCAAATCTTTTTCTTGAATCTTTAATAAATTATGAGAAAAAAACTCCAAAAAATGATTTTGATTTTTTAAGGTTTATTGAAAATTTAAAGGAATTTGATAATCCTCAGAATTACCTTAAAAATACATGTATTATAGCAGGAACAAAGGGAAAGGGGAGCACAGCCCATCACATTGTAAGTGGTCTTTTAGAAAATAATTTTTTTAATACTGGGTTATACACTTCTCCCCATGTTATGAATGTAAGAGAAAGGATAAGAATAGGAGAAAATGATATATCTGAAGAGGATTTTGTGTATTATGTTTTAAAAATAAAAGAAAAAATTGAAAGTGGAATTAATCTAACATATTTTGAAGCTCTTACAGTTATGGCTTTCTTATTTTTTAAGGATAAAAAAACTCTTTATAATGTTTTAGAAATTGGTCTTGGTGGAAGACTTGATGCAGTTAATGCTACTCCAGCAGATTTTTCAATAATAACACCTATAAGTTATGACCATGAACATGTTCTTGGAAACACCTTAAGTAAAATTGCCTATGAGAAGAGTTTTGTTATTAAGGGAAAATACTCAATAATATCACCCCAACCTAAGGAAGTGCTTTATGTTCTTTTAGAAAGGGCAAAAAGGGTTAAAAGTGAAGTTTTTCTTCTTGGTATAAAAATTCCCTTTAAAATATTAGAACTTTCTGAAAAAGGAACATATTTTAAGATTTATTTTGATACGAGGTGGCATCATATTTTTACTTCTATGATAGGTGATTTTCAGGCAATAAATGCTTCCCTTGCTTTTATCTATTTATATTTAAACAATATTAAGTGTTATGATTTTAAAAAATTTAAACTTTTTGGAAGATTTGAAAAGATTCATGATAATCCTTTTTTTATAGTAGATGGTGCCCATAATCCAATTTCTTTAAGAGCTGTTACAAGGAATGTAAGAAAGATAATAAAAAGTAAACCCAGATTTTTAATTTTCGGGACTAATAGAGACAAAAATATAAAGAAAATGCTTGAAATTTTACAGGGACTTGAGCCTAAGTGCCTTATTTTAACTCAATCACATATACCGAGAAGGGAAAACCCTGATACTTTATATGAAATTGCTAAAACATTAAATTTCAAAAAAATTTTAAAGTTTGAAGATGCTTTTGACGCCTTTAAATTTTCCTTTGAAAACTCTGATTCAAATTCTTTTATACTTTTAACAGGTTCCTTTTATCTTGTTGAGCTTGCAAAAAGATTTATAATTGAGAATAGGTTATAATATAGGATGCTTTCAAAGAAACTCGGTAAGTATGAGATTCTGAAATGGCTCGGTGGTGGAACTTTTGGTGATGTTTACCTTGCAAAAGACACTTTAATTGATAAACTTTTTGCAATTAAAATACCGAGAATAAAAGAAGAGGAATGGGAGATTTTAAAAAGAGAAGCAAAGATTCTTTCAGAACTTCTTCATGAAAATATAGTTAGATTTTATTCCGTTGATATTATTGATAACAATTTAATAATGACAATGGAGTATGTTGAGGGTTCATCTTTAAGAAATCTTATAAAATCAGCGCCATTAAAGGAAGATCTTGTAATTGATATTTTTAAAAAAGTTTTACTTGCCCTTGATTATGCACATAAAAAGAAAGTGCTTCATAGAGATTTAAAACCTGAAAATATACTTTTAACAAGGGAATTTGAGCCAAAGATATCTGATTTTGGACTTGCTATGATTTTTCAGGAGAAAGTTTCCGGGCAAGTTGTGGGAACACCTTTATACCTTGCTCCAGAGGGATGGAGGGGTAATTACAATGAAAGAACAGATATATTTGCTATAGGTTCAATTATGTATGAATGTTTTATGGGTTTTCCTCCCTTTCAGGGTAGAACTCTTGATGAAATAAGGGAAAAGATAAGAAAAGGAAGTTATCCAAAAATAAAGGAAAATGTTAGTGAAAATTTAAAGAAAATTATTGAAAAGGCTTTAAATCCTGAACCTGAAAAAAGGTTTAAAAGTGCAATTGAGATGTTAAGGGCTATTGAAGGTGATTTTAAAGTTTCAGTGAGTCCCTTATTAGAGGTTAAAATAAGTGAAAAGAAAAAAAGTATCTTAGAAGATCTTACTGAGGAGCAAAAAGATGCTGTTACATCAGAAGAAAGGTTTATTCTTGTAAAAGGTGGAGCAGGAACAGGGAAAACTGTAAGTTTGATAAGGAGGGCAGCTTATTTAATTGAGATTAAAAAAATTGAACCTGAGGAAATTATTATAACAACATTTACAGGAAAGGGAATTGAGGAGATAAGGTCAAGACTTTCCCTTTTGCTTTCAAAGAAAGAGTATTTATCCTTAAACATCGGAACAATGCACAATCTTGCTTTACAGGTTCTTTATGTAGGTGGTTCAAGAATTGGTTTTGATATGGAAAAAACTAAGATTTTAACAAGGAGTGAGAGTTTTCAAATAGTTAAGAATATGTTTCCTGATATATCACAGATAGAGCTGGAGGAAATAATGAAGACAATTTCAATTTCAAAAGCAAATCTTTTAAGTTACCAGGACCTTTTAAGATCAGATTATGCGTGGCAGAGAAGATGTGGTATTGTTTATAAAAGATACTCAGAGACCTTAAAGGAGAATAATCTTTTAGATTACGATGACCTTATCTATTATGCTAATTTACTTCTTGAAAATTACGATGATTTAAAAGAGAGATTTACTCAATCAATAAAACATTTACTTGTTGATGAATTTCAGGACCTAACCTTTGGGGAAGTTTCTCTTTTAAAAAAATTAAGAGAAAAAGGGGGCTCACTTTTTGCAACTGGTGATGAGGATCAGGCCATTTACAGTTTCAGGGGCGCATCTAATGAATTTATAATTAATTTTTACAAGTATTTTGAAAATCCCAAAATATATTATCTTACAAAGTCATTCAGGATACCTGAACAGATTTACGAAGCTGGTTTAAAAATTTTATCAAAAATAAAAAATAGAAAAGAAATTTTCTTTGTACCAGCGGAAAAAAAAGGACAGAGAGTATTTATATATCATGCTGAAGATGAAAAGGATGAGGCAAAATTTGTTGCAGGACAAATTAAACTTTTGTTTTCTGAAGGAATAAAGGAAGAAAAAATAGCAGTTCTTTCAAGGTATTCCTTTTATCTTAAAAATTTTCAGGAAATTTTTAAAAAGGAAAACATCCCTTACAATATTCAGGGTAAATCAAGATTTTATGTAAGGGGGATCGTAAGGGCAATTATAAGTTATCTTGAATCATTGGTAACAGGAAAAAAAACACCTTTTAATATGGCAATAAAGTTTTTTTTAGGTGATAAAAAGATTGATGAGGAAGTTTTAAAGCTATGGAAGGAACATATAAGGGAGAAATTAAATAAGAGACCCCTTGAAATTGTGAATGAATTTCTTGAAAAAATAAAGTTTTATGAATTTTTAAAAAATTTACCTCAAGACCAAGAAAAAGAGGAAAGGGAGATAATTGAAGAGCTTTTCTTTTTATTAAAAGAGTATAGGGAAGGTGAAGTAAAAAAATTTTTAGATTCTTTTTCAGTTTTAGAAAATCTTGAAACTGATACAAAGGAAGGTGGAGTTTTTCTTTCAACAATTCATGGTGCAAAGGGACTTGAATTTGATGTAGTTTTTATAACAGGAATGGCAGAAACAATTTTTCCAAAGCCCCAGAGTTTAAGTAACAGAAAAGAACTGGATGAGGAAAGGAGACTTTTTTATGTAGCATTAACAAGAAGTTGTGAAAAAGTTTTTATAACAAGACCAAAAACAAAATTTGGAAGAAAACTTTTACCCTCAAAATTTATTGAGGAGATGATAATTACATGAAAAGTATTTCAGTAATCATTGTAAATTACTATTCAAAAAATTTAATAGAGGAGCTTTTGAAAACTTTACCAGAAGTGATAAAAAAGGAAGGTGAAATAATAATTGTTAACAATTCACCAGAGGAGGTGCTTTCTTTTAATGGTTATGATAATTTAAAAGTTATAAATAATGAAAAAAATTTTGGGTTTGGAAAGGCTGTAAATATAGGGGTAAGAGAAAGTGAAGGGGAATATTTACTTATAGTAAATCCTGATGTAAAGTTTATAAGGGGGTTTAAAAAGGCTTTAGATTTTATAAAGAGCAATAAGAGGGTGTCTATGTTAGTTCCACTTTTTATTAATGAAAAAGGGGAAAAGGTGGTATTAATAAGGGATATGGAATATGGGTTTCGCTTTCTTATGTATTTGATGGGGTATGATAAGTTTATAAATAGTAAGAATAAAAGGAGAATAAAAAGTAAGTGTGTGAAAAGTTATCCCGGTGCCTGTTTTATTGTTCCTTCCAAAATTTTTAGAAAAATAGGGGGTTTTGATGAATCCTTTTTTTTATTTAAGGAGGATGAGGATTTAGAAAGAAGGTTGAGAAGGGAAAATTTTTATATTTATTTTTATCCAGATTGGGTAGTTTATCATAAATTTGGTGCCACTCATAGGGAAAGTGATTTTGCTTTTTATCACAGGGTTAATTCTCTTTACATTTTTTATAAAAAACATCAAAGATATTTCTATCCTGTTATAAGGATTCTTTTACCTTTATTTTATCTTATAAAGTCTTTAAAAAATAGAAAAAACTTTAAATATTTTTTGATTTCATTGTTTTTATTCAGAATTTTTATAAAACAATTACGGTAATCTGCATTGTAGAGCCTGAATTTGTGGTGGCTGACCGGATATTAATATTTGCTCCTGATGAACTTCTTAATACAGGACTTATTGTATATGTGCCAGCTTGAAGAGTTGTAACACGAACAATAGGTGAATTTACATTCCAAGCACCAGAAACTGTGGCGTTTCGCATATAAATACCACTACCTTCGGTTCCGATTCTATCATTATTTATATCAATATCAAATATTATTTGAGTGGCAGCATTTACATCCACAACAACGGGTGGTGAAAATAATATCATTACCTTTGCCGACGTGGGAAGATTCAAGGTGATTGAAAAGTTAGGATGGATTTTAACAAAAGAAGTATTTGAGATACCAATGTCACTTGTTGGAGTAAAGGTTAAGACTTTTACTTGTTCATCGCTAACTGATGCAATTAAATTTGCTTTTATATTTCCATTTACTTCTAATTTTTGAGAAGGATTTGATGTTCCTATTCCTACATTATAATTTGGTAAAGGGAATACAGCTGTCCAAAGGTTATATCCATCTTCAATCCATCCTCTTTGCCCTTCTGTCCAAGATAGTTTTGGAGTGTTTCCTTTTTCTTTTATTTCTTGGAAACCCAAGAATATTAATCCTGGAATAGAGAAAATTATTATTTTTTTTAACATGGCTGCCTCCTTTTATATATTTATTTTATATAAATCTTTGAAAAATCTTCAAAAGTAAGGACTTTTTGAGTGATTCTTTTTATATCCTTTAAATTTACCTTTAAAATATTTTCTAACATAAATTTGTCAAAATCGTAAGAAAGTCCTGAATAAATATAAAAACCTTTGTAAAAACTTCTTGTTTCAGGATTGGATAGTCTTCTTGTCATATTACCAGCAAAAGAATTTATTGCAATTTCAAGTTCTTCTTTATCAATCTTTCTTTTTAAGTCCTCAAAGATATTTTCCATTGTTTTCTCAACAATTTTTATTTTTTCTTTATCAGTACCTATTTCATAATAAAACAGAATTTTTGATGGAAAAATTTTAATTCCTGAGGATAACCTATAAGATGCTCCCATTTTTTCTCTTATTATTTCCTGCATTCTATCTGTTAAAACAAGAGAAAGAGAAATATAATCTAAAATTTCCCTTCTATCTTTAAAACTAAAAACCCTACCTCCAATTATATAACTCTGTTTTAAATTCAATTTAATTGTATCATTAAAAATTTCATCATTCAATTCAATTTCTTCTCCTTCTGTATTTTTACCCAAAATTTTTATCTCCTTATCAAATAAACTGTCTTTTTTTTCTGATTCATAAGTTACTATCATATTTTCTTTATTTAAAATTTTTTTAGAATATTCATAAAGGTCAGAAATTTCTATACTTTCGATTTCAGATATTTCTCCATATAAAGACCTTTTCAATTCATTTTTAAACAATCTATTTTCAAATTCTTCCCATGCTCTGACATAAGGGTCATTCTGTGAAATATTTTTTGCAAATATTGCATCGCTTTTTGCCTTTTTTAAATCAAGGGTATCAAATTCTGGATTAAGTAAAATTGATAAAAATTTTTTAACTTTTTCTTTATTATCAGAGGGGAATGTTATTCTTATATAAGCAAAATCTCTCCTGTGATAATAATCATCAAAGGGTAAAAAGGGATTATCGTATGTTTTAACCTGAAAGCCTTCCTCTTCAATAATTTTTTTTATTTTTTCATTAAGAATAGCTCTGAAAAAAACCTGTGATAATCCGTTTTTTGAATAAGGTTCATATAAAATTCTGTTTTTCAAAAGTATATGAATTGCCTCAGGAAAGGTTTTTCTTTCCTCCTCTTCTTTTTTAAGTGTAACAAAAATTGTTCTTGAATTTTTTATAAAATTTTTATAAAAATCTGAAAAATCTTCAAAATTTGTGTTTTTGATACTTTTGATTATTTTATCTTTTAAATAAAGATCATCATATATGAGATAATCAGTAAGATAAAATACTGAGTAAACCGGATCAAGTGCATCATAAATTTTTTCCTTTAAGATTTTATTTTTAACTCTATCAAAATCCTCCTTTTTTAAATTTTCTAAGAAACTTTTAAGGAATTCATCGAGTTCTTTTTCTATCATAAAAATAGAATCTTTTTCTAAACTTTTTAAGGTTAAATTAATTCCAAAAACTCCAAATTTCCTTCTTGATTCATAACTTGATAATATATTCAAAATTTTTTTATTTTTTTCTTTCAGTTTATTTAAAGCAAAATCTGAGTTTAGTATTTCATTTAAAAGAATAAAGTAAAAAGATGAGGGATGATTAAGGGGCGGAGCTTCAAAATATTTAAAAATATAAGAGTTTTTTATATCCTTAATTTCTAAAAATATTTTTTCACCCCAAAATTTTTCTAAACTCAGGAACTTTTCCTCAATTATAATTTTCTTTGTTAATTCATTTCCAAAGGTTTTTTTTAAAAAATCAATTAATTCCTTTTCATCAATATCTCCCATTGCAAAAATTGTCATATTATTTGGGACATAAAACTTTTTATAAAATTCAATAACCTTTTCCTTTTTTAAATTTTTAATTGTATTTTCATAACCTATAACAGGATGGGAATAATTTGTCCCTTTATAAATTATTGAATCCACTTTTTCTTTAATAAGGTTATATTCTCTTGATCTGTCCTGATACATTTCTTGAAGCACAACACCCTTTTCTTTTTCAAATTCCTTATCAGGAAAATTAGATTGAAAGAGCATTAAATATAAAAGGTATATACCTTCTTTAAAATTTTTATCAGGACCTGAGAAAAAGTAAGCAGTGTAATCTTCTCTTGTAAAGGCATTAACATAAAGTCCAAACTTATCAAAATTTTTTCTTAATTCTTCCCTTGAAAATTTTTCATTACCATCAAATAACATATGTTCAAGGAAATGAGTTAATCCTTCACAGCCTTTTTCCTCATTAAAGCTTCCAGAATTTACAAGAACAAGAAATGTGAATATATCACTTTTTTCTCTTTTATCATAGATAAGTTTAAGTCCATTTGAAAACTCTAAAGTTATGTAAGAGATAAGGAAAAATTTTAGCATTTTTACCTCCTATGTTAAATTTTGAATATAATTTATAACTTTAGAAGATATGATTAAAGAATTAATGAAATTTAGAGATTGGAAACAGGGGGACGGCATTTTCCCTGGGCCAAGAGCCCGTAAAGGAGTCCGTCCCTCGCTTTCTCCATCCCCAATAGGTTGGTTGGGACATAGATCCCGAATCACCCTGGAGGATGGGAGAGAAAGCATCCTGTTTCCAATCTTTAACCCGCAAAAAGCGGGAAAAAAGGAGGATACAACATGCCTAAATATTTTGTTGGCATAGATGTATCCCTTAATACTATTGACATGTGTGTGATTGACACAGAACAAAAAATTATCAAACAAAAGAGATTCACTCAAAATAAAGAAGGATTTAATGAAATCTTTTCTCTTCTCCATACTCTGGGCAACCCACAAGACCTTGCTATTGGGATGGAATCTACCGGCAATTATCATATCAATCTCCTTCACTTTTTGAATAAAAAAAACTATAATGTTACACTCATTAACCCTTTGCTCATTAAAAAATTTCTCCAAAGCACTACCCTCAGAAAAACTAAAACTGATAAAATCTCGGCAAAAATAATCGCCCTCTATCTTCTCAGAAACCCCGACAAAATCAAAAAAGATACCACTTATGATACCATAAAACTTCTGGCACGAGAATGTGAAAAACTCGCCCAAGAAATTGCTAAACTTAAAAACAAAATCAAACAAATTACATTTAATATCTTCACTGAACTGACTCATAAATACAATATCTTCACTAAAACACTCCTTGAATTCCTCCTTGAAGTCCCTTCTGCAAGATGCGCAAGAGAACTGGGAGAAGAAAGGATCACTATAATAATAAATAGAATTTCTCAAAAGAAAGGACGCAAATTGCCACTCACTGCAGAAGAAATTATAGAAATTGGTAATAATACCATTAGTATTGATGACCCCAATCGGGAAGAGATACTTAAAAGCTCTATAAGGAGACTTTTCCAACTGGAAGAAGAATTTTCCCGTCTCAAAATAAAACTCATTAAAGAGGCCAAAAACAATTACCCCGAACAAATGAAAATACTCACCTCGATCCCAGGAATGGGTGAACTCACCGCAGCGAGTTTCATCAGCGAGATCCCTACTATAAATGCTATGCCCAATTATAAAAAAGTCATTGCCATAAGTGGAATAGATCCAGTTATCCAGGAATCTGGAAAGTTCAAAGGTCAATACAAAATTTCCAAACATGGCAACCGACATCTGCGACGGACCCTCTGGCAGATAACAATGGGTACTATCCTCCATACCAATATGTTTCGCATCTACTACAAACGAAAAAGAGAAGAAGGAATGAAACATAAAAAAGCAATCATCGCTACAGCAAACAAACTTCTGCGCATTCTCTTTACTCTCCTTATAAGAAAAAACTCTTTCTGCGATATCCCACATCCTGAATCACCTCCTATTTCGGTTCCAATTTTTCATAGTTGACTCCTTTTTAAATTTTTTTGTGCTAAATCATTTGCTTCTTTTAAAAGATTTGTGAAAAGTTCTGAATCTATCATTTTTTTATTATAAATAAAAATGGGTGATGAAATATACACAGTGCATCTTGAAAAGGGTAAAGGAATCATAAATCTATCCCAAGAAGAAAGTTCTATTTTTTTATTAAAGGCAACTCCGACAAGATAAATCGGGGTTTTTGAGAGATAGGATATAAATAGTGCCCCTTCTTTAAAAGTCTCTCTTGGTCCTTTTGGTCCATCAGGAGTGATTGCTGCAAGTTTTTCCTTTTTTAAGGCTTTTATCATTTCCCTGAACCCCTTTTCTCCCAGTTTTGAACTTGAACCCCTTACAGGGATAAATCCGAATTTTTTTAAGGGTTTTATTAAAAGTTCTCCATCCCTTGAAGTTGATATTAAGATTCTTATTTTTTTATTTCTGTAAAAGTAAATTAGAGGGAAAAAAGTTCTGTGCCAGAAACAGAAAAGTGCTTTTTTCTCTGGTAAATTTCCTATCTGTTTGAATTTTATAGTTTTTATATAAAAGTAATAAACTATTTCAAAAACTCCCTGAATTGTTCTTATAAAAAAATTATTTTGTAACCAGAGTTCCGAGGTTTTCACCTAATAAAACTTTTTTAAGCATTCCTCTCTTTGTTATATTGAAAACAATTATTTCAATATTATTTTCCTTGCATAGAGCAACCGCAGAAGCATCAAGTATTCTTAAGTCATTTTTTATTATTGTGTCATAATCAATTCTATCATACTTTTTAACATTTTTATCTTTCATGGGGTCACCTGAATAAATTCCGTCAACTTTTGTTCCTTTAAGAAAATATTTTGCTCCTATTTCAATTGCCCTTAAAGCAGCTGCTGTATCTGTTGAAAAAAAGGGATTTCCTGTTCCAGAAGCAAATATTACTATTCTTCCTTTTTCCAGGTGTCTTATTGCTCTTCTTCTTATATAGGGTTCTGCAATCTGTTTTATTTCAATTGCTGACATAACTCTTGTTGTTTTACCCATTTTTTCAAGAATGCTTTGAAGGTAAAGGGAATTTATAAGAGTTGCAACCATTCCCATATAATCAGCAGTTGCTCTATCAATACCCAGTTTTTTACTCTGAATTCCCCTTATTATGTTTCCTCCTCCAACAACGACTGCAATTTCAAAACCAAGGTCATGAATTTCTTTAATTTCTTCTGCAACTTTAAGGAAAGAATCGGAATCAAGACCAAAATTTCCTCCCCCTAAGACTTCTCCACTTATTTTTAATAAAATCCTTTTATTTTCCAAATTTGTCTATTTTTTTACTGTTCACCTATTCTGAATCTTGCAAATCTTTTAACAACTATATTTTCCCCAAATTTTGTTATATACTGTTTAATTAAATCTCCGACAGTTATTGATGGATCCCTTATATAACTCTGTTCAAGAAGACATTTTTCCTTATAAAAATTTTCCATTTTCCCTTCCACTATTTTTTGAATTATGTTTTCAGGTTTTCCACTTTCCCTTGCTTGCTCCTCATATATTTTCTTTTCTCTCTCAATTATTTCAACAGGAATGTTTTCTCTTTTTACTGCAATCGGGTTCATTGCAGCAATCTGCATTGCTATTTCTCTTGCTAATTTTATAAATTCTTCATTCTTTGCAACAAAATCTGTTTCACAGTTGAGTTCAACAAGAACCCCGAGTTTTGCACCAGGGTGTATGTAAGCCTCAATAATTCCTTCCTTTGCTTCCCTATCAAGTTTTTTTTCTGCTTTTGCAATTCCTATTTTTCTTAAAATTTCAACTGCTTTTTCAATATCACCATTTGATTCAAGAAGAGCCTTTTTACAATCCATAACTCCTGCACCGGTTCTTTCTCTTAATTCTTTAATCAAATTAAGAGATATATCAGCCATTTATTCCTCCTCCTTTAATTTTGCCTTTCCTCTTAAATAAGCATCTGTTATAAGTCTTGTTATATATTCTATTGATTTCATTGCATCATCGTTTCCTGGGATAGGATAATCTATAATCTCAGGATTTCCGTCTGTATCAATAAGTGCTACAATAGGAATATTTAATTTTTTTGCTTCTTTTACTGCTAACTCCTCTTTAACAGGGTCTATAATAAATAAAAACTGGGGCAGTTCAAACATATCTTTAACACCACCAAGATTTTTATGTAATTTTTCATATACTTTTAAAATTTTTTGCTTTTCATTTTTAGGATACTTCTCAAGCCTTCCGTCTTCTTTCATCTTTTCAATTTCTCTCATTTTTTCAATTCTTGTTTTAATTGTTTCAAAATTTGTTAAAAGACCACCTGGCCACCTTTCAACAACATAATAAACACCTGCTTTTGTCGCATATTCTTTAACTATTTCTTTTCCCTGTTTTTTTGTGCAAACAAATAGTGGAATAGCTCCCTCAGAACCCTTTTTTTCAACAAATTCTAATGCTTCTTTTAATTTCTGGAGAGTTTTGTGAATATTTATAATGTGTATTCCTTCCTTTTTGCCGTATATATATTCTTTCATTTTCGGATTCCATCTGTAAACCCTGTGTCCAAAATGGACACCGTTCTGTAAAAGTTCTTCTATGTTAATATTAACGTTTGGAGTATTGATGAGCTCTCCTGCGTTTGGTGAGACCATATTTCATCCTCTCTTTTATTCTTGAATCCCTTGTTAACATTCCCCTTGATTTTAAAACAGCCCTGAAACCTTCATTATACTTTACTAAAGCCCTGCTTAGAGCAAACCTTATAGCTCCTGCTTGTCCTGATAGGCCTCCACCTTCAACCTTTACAGCAATATCAAAATCTTTTTCCTTTTGGACAACTTTTAGGGGTTCGAAAGCGTGTATCACAAGGTCTTCTCTTTTAAAATATTCAAGGGGTCTTTTTCCATTTACCCATATTTTTCCTGTACCAGGGCGAAGTCTTAACCTCGCCCTCGCTGTTTTCCTTCCACCTGAAGTTAAAATAAGTTCACTCATATTATTTTAATTTTTCTAATGCAATTGGCTCTGGTTTTTGTGCCTGATGGGGGTGCTCTGGCCCCTTATAAACTTTTAATCTTTTGAGCATCTTTCTTCCCAGCCTATTCTTGGGTAACATTCTCTTTACTGCAAGTTCTATTATTCTCTCTGGATGTTTTTCAAGTAATTCCTTAAAGGTTCTTTGCTTTAATCCACCAGGGTAACCTGAATGATGATAATAAATTTTATTTTTTAATTTTTTGCCAGTTACTTTTACCTTTTCTGCATTAATAACAACCACGAAATCTCCCAAATCAAGATGAGGTGAATACCCTGATTTTCTCTTTCCCATCAATAAAAGAGCAATCCTTGTTGCCATTCTTCCAAGAACTTGACCTGTGGCATCCACAAGGTGCCATTTCCTTTCCACCGTTTTAAAACTCATTGGGGTTATTTTTTCCATATTATAAGTTTTATTATACAATTCCTTTTGACCCTTTTTCAAATTTTTTTATCTTTTTGCTTTTTCTTCTTTTTTTATTTTATATTTTAAATTATGAAAAAGGGATTTATAATTACTATTATTCCCTCTGAGAGTAATGGAAAAGTTAGAAGTGTTTTTATTAGTCCCTTTCTAATTAAGTTTCTACTATTCACTTTCTTTTCAATTTTTATCCTTAATTCAGTTTTACTTTACCATTTCTTTAACTTCGAAATTGATAAAAATAAACTCAATTTTCTCATAAAAGAAAATGAGACTCTTTCTAAAAAAATTGAAATAATGAAAATTAAAAATGATTCTCTCACAAGTAAAATTGAAAAATTAGTGGATAGAATAAACAAATTAAGAAGCTATGCTGGTCTTGAACCTTTTGAAGAGGATTTATTAAAGATGGGTATTGGTGGAGAGCTTTTACCTCGTGAAGAAAAGAAGGTTCTTGAAGAGAGAATTGATTATATGTTAAATCTTGCCTCTGAGTTTGAAAAGAAAATTAATGAGATGGAAAATTATGTTGAGAACAAGAAAAAAGAACTTGAACATACGCCTTCTATTTCCCCTGTAGGTTCAGGATGGATAGTTTCAGGATATGGATACAGAAGAGACCCCTTCACAGGCAAGGTAAAACTTCATGAAGGTGTGGATATTTCTTCTAATTATCAATCTCCTGTCCAGGCAACTGCTAATGGAAGAGTTGTTTTTGCTGGGTGGAAAGAGGGTTATGGGCTCACGGTTGAGATTGACCACGGCAATGGATTTAAGACAAAGTATGCTCACAATTCAAGAATTTTAGTTCAGGTTGGACAAAGTGTTAAAAGGGGAGAAATAATTGCTTTAATGGGTTCAACAGGAAGAGCAACAGGAGTTCATGTTCATTATGAGGTTCAGCTTTTTAATAAACCCATAAACCCCTTAAATTATATAATACCAGACCATCTCTATTTTGACTAAAAGATTAATTTTACTTTTATCTCTTTTTGTTTTATTTTCAGGTATAAATAAAATACAGTATAAGGATTTTGATTTTAAATTTATTGAGACAGAGCATTTTAAAATATATTATTATTCTGGTGGAGAAAAACTTGCAGAATTTGCTTCTTTTAATTTAGAGGAAGTTTTCCCTGATTTTTCTAATTTTTTTCAGATAAAGATAAATTATAAAATACCTGTTTTAATTTATAATTCACCGAATGATTTCAAGCAAACCAATGTAATTTTTGAAGTTTTGCCTGAAGGTGTTGGAGGGTTTACAGAAATATTTAAAAAGAGGATTGTTGTTCCCTTTAATGGTTCCTATGAAGAATTCAGGCATGTTCTTGTTCATGAATTAACCCATGTTTTTGAATATGAGCTTTTTTATGGAAAAGTTGGTCAGAATCTCCTTTCAGGAAATGTTCCAGAAATTCCTCTTTTTGTTATGGAGGGGCTTGCAGAATATCTTTCAAAAGAAGAAGATGCTGAAACAAGGGGTTTTACAAGGGATCTCTTAATAAATAGTCTTTTGCCAGATTTATACAGATTTTCTATGAGTGGTGGGTATATTGTTTATAGATTAGGAGAAATGTTTTTTAGATTTATAGAGGAAAAATACGGAAAAGAAAAAGTTTCAGAGTTTGTAAGAGCTTTTGTTGTAGCAAAAACTTTTGAAAGAAATGTTAAAAAAACTTTTGGACAGAATCTTTCAAGGTTTTCAGATTATTTCAGATGGTATTTGAAAGAAAAATTGTATGATGATTTTAAAAAATATGATTTTCCACATGAAATATCTGAACAGATTACGGTTCATTCAGAAGAGGGAGGTTTTTTAAATATAGGTTGTGCAATATCGCCTGATGGCTCAAAAATTGCCTTTATTTCTGATAAAACCGGATTTACTGACATATATATCACTTACATAGGTAAAAGAAAATCTAAAAAAATAATTTCGGGTCAAAAAAACCCTTCTCTTGAGAATTTACATCTTGTAAGACCAGGTCTTTCTTTTTCAAGTGATGGGAAATACCTTGTTTTTATTACTTCAGGTGGTAAAAGTGATGTTCTTTTTGTCTATGATACTGAAAGAAGAAAAACTGTGATAAAAAGAGAACTTCGTGAGCTTGATGCAGGGTACGAGCCTTCCTTTTCTCCTGATGAGTCTAAAATTGTTTTTACAGGATTGAAGGATGGTTTTTCTGATCTTTATTTATATAATGTCCATACAGGTGAAATTATCTCCTTAATGGAAGATAAATTTGATGATAGAAATCCTCTTTTTATAAATGACACTTTGATTATTTTTATATCCGATAGAAATTATGAAGATAAATTAGGTAGTTATGCAGTTTTCTCTTATAACCCTTTAAAAGGAAATTTTAAAAGATTGTCGCCTTACCTGGGAAAAATTGACGACCCTTATCTTCAAGGAGACAGGATTTATTTTTTATATGATGATCCAGAAGGATTAAGAAACCTATATTTTTATGATATTAAAAAAGATTCTCTTTACAGATTGACTAACTTCCCAACCTATATACATGATGTTTCTTATTCAAAAGGCTTAAATTCTCTTTCTATTTCCCTTTTATGGAAAGGGGGTTATGATATTTTTGTTATAAATGATATATCTTCCTTAAAGCCTGAAAAAGTACCTTTGCATGAGGAAAAAGTTATAAAATTTAAAGAAGTTGATTATACTCACAAGAATTATACAGTTACTTTAACTCCGGACTGGGTGATTGCTGGATTTGGATATTTTCCACTTTATGGATATTTTGGAGGAGTTACCTTAGGTTTTTCAGATATTCCTGGTAATTGGGTTATTGAATTTTTCACAGAACTATCACAGGACATTTTAAACTCTAACTGGGATTTAAGGGTTTTTTATCTTAAACACAGAACTGATTACTTCTTTCAGCTGTACCAATATTTCCCTTATTATGCTTTATCTGAAAGATATGATGCCCTTGATAGAGACCTTGGTACAAATCTTTTTATATCCTATCCTTTAGATATTTTTAATAGGATAGAGACAGGTTTTAATATCGGTTACAGAGAACGGTATCTTATTGATTACAGGCTTGAAAGAATTACCTTTGAAACCTTTATGGTTTATGATTATATCCTTTTATATATATATGATAGAAGTTTCCGATTTTATAACGGAAGTAAGGATGGTGAATTTTTCGGTGTAGGATTCACCAAGGGGCTTTCAAGTGACTATAATTATTATGAGATTCAAGCTGATTTTAGAAAATATTTTAGACTAACACCAAGGTCAAATTTTGCTTCAAGATTTCTTTTTGGTCAAATAGAAGGTAGTGAGAGGGTAATTACATATTTTATTGGTTCACCTTACATGATGAGGGGATACGATCTTTTTTCAAAATGGGGCAGAGAGTTTATTTATGGAACTTTTGAACTTAGAATTCCCTTTCTTGATAGATTAAGAATTGGATTCCTTCCATTTGAAATTGGAGGTATAAGGAGTGTATTATTTATGGAAGCAATATTACTTGGAAACAGAGAAGATTTTAAAAATTTTAAACTTATTGAAAAAGTAGATGGAAATTATAAAACTAAGGATTTACTTATGGATTTAGGTATAGGTTTTAGATTTGATTTTGGATATTTTTATTTAAAACTTGATTTTGCTAAAAAATGGGATATGCAAAAACTTTACGGATCCTGGCAATGGTGGTTAACTTTTGGAGATGATTTTTAGTTTAATTTCGCAAACCGGTAAAGATACTTTAAACCCTTTTGCTACATTTTTTATTTTTCTTTTTCCCTTAATTTTTATGTTTGTTTTTATGTATCTTTTTTTTATAAGACCGCAGCAAAAGGAAGAAAAGGAAAGATTGAAAATGATAAATTCTTTAAAGAAAGGCGATAAAGTGATAACTCTTGGTGGAATAATAGGAACTGTAGTTAAGGTAGATGATAGTGAGGTTATGTTAAGGACAGGTCCTGGAACACTTATTAAATTTGAAAAAAATTCAATAAGAAAGAAAATAGGGGAGGTAAAAGAAGTTGAAAAAAGTTCTTGAACTTAGGTATTATGGAGATCCAATTTTAAGAGAAAAAGCAGAACCTGTTAAAAAGATAAATGAATATATTAAAAAACTTGCACAGGAAATGATTGATACAATGGAATTTTATGATGGGGCAGGACTTGCTGCAAATCAAGTGGGTGAAAAGATTTCCCTATTTGTTGTTTCAGGAAAGGTTCTTGGTGAGAATGAAAAGCCGCTTATTGTAATAAACCCAGTTATTATTGATATATGGGGGAAAAGTGTTATGGAAGAAGGTTGTCTTTCAATACCAGGGATTTATGCGGAAGTTGAAAGACCTTTAGGTGTTCATTTAAAATATATAAATATAGATGGGGAAGAAAAAGATTTAAAAGCTGAAGAACTTTTAGCAAGGGTTATTTTTCATGAGTATGACCACCTTAATGGAGTTTTGTTTTGGGATAGGCTTGACCGGGAAACAAAAAGAATTTTAATTGCTCAATTTAGAAAGAACTTTTATACAAGGGAAAAGAAAATTAAAGTATAAATGGGTTAGACCCCCTTAATATTCTAAAAAATCTAATTATAATTATGTTTGAAGGTAAATTTATATTTTTTGGTACAGGTGAATTTGCTGCCAAGGTATTCGTTTCAATGCTTAAAAATGGATTAAAGCCTGATGTTATTGTTACTTCCCCTGATAAACCTCAGGGGAGAGGTTTAAAGGTTACACCTCCACCGGTTAAGGAACTTGCTATCCAGCATGGTATTAAAAAAGAAAGAATTTTTCAACCCTATGATGTAAATCATCCTGCGCTTTTAAGTGAGCTCAAGAAGTTTGAACCTGAAGTTATTCTTTTAACAGATTTCGGTCAGATCCTTGGCAAGGAGCTTCTTTCTTTGCCCAAAAATGGAGCTATAAATCTTCATCCTTCCCTTTTGCCTAAGTATAGGGGTGCTGCTCCCTTAGAAAGAGCAATGATGGATGGAGAAAAAGAAACAGGTTTTACATTTTTTATAATGGATGAAGGTATAGATACAGGGAAAATAATTTATCAGGAAAAAATTGAAATAGGAGAAAAAACAAGAGGGGAAATAGAATCAATAATAGCTGAAAAGGCTATAAGCATTTTCCCTGAAATATACAGTAAGTATAAAAAGGGGGAAATAAAACCAAAACCTCAGAAAGGAGAAAGTTCTTATGCTAAAAAAATTGAGGAGGATGAACTCTGGATTTACTGGAAAAAAGATGCTTTTCTTGTTATGAGACACATTCATGCTCTATCACCCAATCCTGGTGCAAGAACTCATTTTGATGGTAAGTATATAAAAATATATAGAGTTAGAGAAGTTCCTGATTATAATGGTCCTATAGGTAAGATAATTGTTGATAGTTCAAGACTCTTTGTTTTATGTGGGAAAGGTGCTGTGGAAATACTTGAACTCCAGCCTTCAGGAAAAAAGAAGATGTCAGCAAGTGAGTTTGTTCAAGGGTATCATCCTTTCTGGGCAGAATGAAAATTTTTGAGGAATTTTTTAAATTTTTTATTTTTTTAGGATTTTTCTTTATAGGAATAGGATTTATTTTTTACTTACTTTCAAAGATTGAAACAATAAAAAGTATTCCAAAACTTCCCCTTGATATAGTAATTGAAAAGGAAAATTTTAAATTTTATTTCCCTCTCGGTAGTTCTATTCTCCTTTCAATAATTTTAACACTTATTTTGAATATCTTCTTTAGGTTCTTGAAAAAATGAAAAATAAAAAGGTATAATAAAAACCTATGGAAGAAGAAAGAACCCTTATTGAAAATATAATAAGCCTTTCCCGTGTTGCAAAAGTTGTAACAGGTGGAAGGAGATTTAAAATATCCGCCTGGGTTGCTGTGGGTGATGGAGATGGTAGAGTGGGAATAGGTCATGGAAAAGCTACTGAAACTCCTGATGCAATTGCTAAGGCTTTAAAAAAGGCAAAAAAGAATATGATAAAGGTTCCGATTATAAACGGAACAATTCCCCATCCGGTTATAGGTAAAGTTGGTGCTGCCAAAATTCTTTTAAAACCAGCTGGCCCTGGAACAGGTCTCATTGCCTGCCACACAGTTCGTGCAATTCTTGAGGCTGCAGGGTATAAAAATGTTTTAACAAAATCACTTGGTTCAAGCACACCCTGTAACCTTGCTCAGGCTACTATGGATGCTCTTTCACAGCTAAAAGACCCGAGAGAAGTTGCAAAGAAAAGAGGTTTGCCTCTTTCAAGAGTTACAAGGAAATTTATGATTTCTTAGTATGAAGGAGAAATACTTAAAAATTAAACAGATAAAATCAAGAATCGGTGCTAACTGGAGAGCAAAGAGAACGCTTTTAGCTTTAGGATTAAAGAAAATAGGACAAGTTGTTATTAAAAAAGATACACCCCAGATAAGGGGGATGATAGATAAGGTTAAGTATCTTGTTGAGGTTGAAGAGATAGAGGAGAAAAGTAGCAAAAATTAGTTTTTAATTTAAAGGGATATTGTTTTTATTAAATCAAGCACTTCACTCGGGGTAAAAGGTTTAAAAATAAGGTGAAATCCCTTTTCCTTCAATGTTTTTTCTTTTAAAACAGCATCTATATATCCTGTAATTAAGATTATCTTTGCTTCTGGAATTTTATTTTTAATTTTTTCGCAAATCTCCATTCCACTTTTATCCGGTAATCCATGGTCAGATAATACTATATCAAATTTGATATTTTTTTCTAACAATTTTTCTGCTTCCCTTGCAGTTGACAGGGAGAAAACTTCAAAGTTATGAGAAGTTAATAGTTTTGATAAAATGTTTCTTATATCTTCTTCATCTTCTAAAATTAAAACTTTCCTATTTTTTCCATTTATTTCAACTTTATATTTTTCTTCAATTCCTTCGGTTTCTTTTTTATAGAAATAAGCAGGAAAATAAACAAAAAATTTTGTTCCTTTTCCTACTTCACTTTCTAACTTAATAAATCCATTGTGTTTTTTAACAATATTTTCACATATATAAAGCCCAAGCCCTGTCCCTCTTTCTTTTGTTGTAAAAAAGTCATCAAAAATTTTGGTTTTATTTTCCTCACTAATTCCTTTTCCTGTATCCTCAAAGGTAATACATACAAATTTTTTATCATCTATAATTTTATTCTCTGCTTTTATTTTAAAAACACCACCTTCTGGAAGCATTGCATCCCTTGCATTTGTTGCCATATTCATTATTACCTGTTCTATATTTGTGCGGTCTCCATAAATATACCATAAATTCTCATCTAAACCTATTTCAATTTTTATTTTTTCTCCTATAACTCTTTTCAAAATTTTAACAAAATCTGGCACTATTTCCTTTAAATTTAAAGGCATAAATTCGGGGTTAATCCTTTTTGAAAAAACAAGTAAATTTCTTGTTAAATTTGAACCCCTTTCAACAAGATTTATTATCTCTTTAAGGTTATTAGAAACTGGGTGTTTTTCTCCTATTTCCATCAGGGAAAGTTCTGAAAAACCGTAAATGGCTGTAAGTAAATTGTTAAAGTCATGGACTATTCCACTTGCTATTTTACCTATTGCTTCCGTTTTTGAGATTTCATAGTAATATTCTTTTAATTTTTCTTTTTCTTCTATTAATTTTAATTTTTCAGTAATGTCAACACATATATTAAGGAGTTTCTTTTTATTTTTAATTTTAAGTTTAATTTGCCAGATTTCTACATCTATAATTTCACCATCTTTTCTAAGGAATTTTGATGAAAAATTATTTATCTTTCCTTCAAGAGTCTCTTTTGACTTGCTCTTAAAATTTTCAATTTCCTCTTTTGATATTAAATCTTCTAATTTTTTTTCTTTAATTTCTTCTTCAGAATATCCGAGAATTTTTAAAAGAGAGGGGTTTAAAAATATTATTTTGGAATCTTCAGAAATAAATATTGCAAGGGGTGAATTTTTAATAATTGATTCTAATTTTTCCTTTTCCTCTTCTAATCTTTTGAAATAAAAATTTATGATAAACATAAAAATTATTCCACTTGTTAATATATAGAAAATTCCTTTGAAATGCTGAACCAATAGATATAAATCAGGTTCTCTGAAAATTAAATATGTAATTTTATCGCTAAAAATTATCCAGAATCCCCCTATGATTAAATATATGATGAAAATTTTAAAAGGGGGAGGTAATCTTCCCATTAATTTTATTTTAAAATTTTACTTAAAAAAAGTCAAATTTAAATTAATAGCTTGAAAATTTTAAAAAGTTTTTTTATAATAATAAGTTAAAATTAAAAATTCCCGATAACTGAATTAAAAAGGAGGAAATATAATGCTTGATTTAAGTAAATTAAAACCTGCAAAAGGTTCTGTTAAAAAAAGAAAAAGAGTTGGAAGAGGTATTGGTTCAGGTCATGGTAAAACTTCAGGTAGAGGTCATAAGGGAGCAAAATCAAGGTCAGGTAAGGAAAAAGGGCCAGAATTTGAAGGAGGACAGATGCCCATTTACAGAAGGTTACCAAAAGTAGGTTTTAATAATCCTTTTGCTGAAAAATATGAAGTTATAAACATAAGGGATCTTGTGAGAAAATTCAAAGAGGGTGAGGAAGCAACCTATGAAGAGATGGAAAAAAGGAGACTTTTGAGAAAGAACTTAAAAGTTAAACTTCTTTCTAAAGGGGAAATTAATTTCCCTTTAAAGGTCTATGTTCATAAGGCTTCAAAAAAGGCAATTGAAAAGATTTGTAAAGCTGGGGGAGAGGTTAAATTTATAAATTAAAAAATGGCATCTGAACCTGCAATTGAGAGGATTAAAAATCTTTTTAAAATAAAGGATTTAAAGGAAAGATTTTTATTTACTGCTATTGTTCTTATAATTTTCAGACTTGGAACCCATATTCCTATTCCCGGGATTGATACAAGAGCCCTTGGAGAACTATTTGCCCAGCAATTAAGGGGTTCTTTCCTTGGTCTTTTTGATTTGTTTGTTGGTGGTGCTTTATCAAGAGCTTCTATTTTAGGTATTGGAATAATGCCTTATATTTCTGCTTCAATTATATTCCAGATTTTAACTACTTCTGTTCCTTATCTCGAAAAAATTCAGAGAGAAGGAGAAGCAGGGAGAAGGAGGATAGAGCAATGGACAAGATATTTAACAGTTTTAGTTGCTGCAATTCAATCTTTTGGAATTTCTTCGCTTCTAACAAGATTTACTTCTCCCTCAGGACTACCGATTGTTCCACATCCTGGAATTGGTTTTACTCTTTTAACAGTTATTACACTTTCAGCAGGAGCAGTTTTTTGTATGTGGCTGGGTGAACAGATTACAGATAGGGGTATAGGAAATGGGGCTTCCCTTTTAATTTTTGTGGGTTCCCTTGATACAGTTCCACAGGAAGTATTTCAGACTTTTGGGCTTTTAAAAAATGGAGCAATATCCCTTGCAGCAATTATATTTGCAGGTGCTATATTATTTTTAATCACCTATGCAATAGTTTTTATGAATTTATCCTCAAGAAAAATTCCTGTTCAGTATGCAAGGAGAATAATTGGAAGAAAAGTTTATGGAGGAGCCTCAACTCATTTACCCCTTAAAATGACAACTGCTGGTGTAATGGCAATAATTTTTGCCCAGAGTTTAATGATTTTACCCTATTCACTTGGTTCCTTTTTTCCGCAATTACAGGACATTATGATATACACCCAGCTTTTCAACCCAGGACACTTACTTTATGATTTAGTTTATGGAATTCTTATAATATTTTTTAATTATTTCTATACAGCAGTAATTCTAAATCCAAAAGATATAGCTGATAACTTACAGAAATTCTCAGGTTTTATTCCTGGAGTTAGACCTGGAGATAAAACTGCTGAATATATTGATAATGTTTTAAAAAGGATACTTCTTCCCGGAGGAATTTTTATAGCCCTTATTGCTATTTTGCCTTATTATATTTCAAAAATTACAAATGTTCCCTTTTATTTTGGTGGGACAAGGCTTTTAATAATAATAGGTGTTGCACAGGACACGCTTCAGCAGATAGAATCCCATCTTTTGACAAGACAGTATGAAGGTTTATTACAGAAAGGTAGATTCAGAGGAAGAAGAGGTTAATGAGAGTTTTATTCCTTGGACCACCCGGAGCAGGTAAAGGAACACAGGCAAAGAAAATATCAGAGGATTACAATATTCCTGTAATTGCAACCGGTGATCTTTTGAGAGATAATGTTAAAAGAGGGACTGAGCTTGGAAAACTTGCTAAAAAATATATGGATGAGGGAACCCTTGTTCCTGATGAAATTATGTTGAAAATTGTTGAAGAAGCTATAAGAGATCTAAATGAGTTTATTCTTGATGGATTTCCGAGAACAATACCTCAGGCAGAGGGTCTTGATATTATTTTAAAAAAATTAAATAAAAGTTTAACTCATGTTATATATTTTGATGTGGATGATGAGGAAATAATAAGGAGGCTTTCTTCAAGAAGGGTTTGTCCAAAGTGTAATAGAATTTACAATCTTATTTTTAATCCACCAGAAAAAGATGAAGTTTGTGATGAGTGTGATGTTAAATTGATTACAAGAGATGATGATAAGGAAGAAGTTATAAGAAAAAGACTAAGTGTTTTTAGAGAAAACACATATCCCCTTGTTGATTATTACAAAAAAAGAGGAATTCTTCATGTAATTGATGGAAAAGGAAAAGCGGAAGAAATAGAGAGTAAAATTAAAGAAATTTTTCTATGATAATCTTAAAATCAAGAGAAGAGATAGAGAATATAAAAAAAGCATCAAAAATAGTTGCAAAGGTTCTTTATGATATAGAAGAGTATATAAAACCCGGAATATCGACAAAAAAGTTAAATGATATAATTGACAGGATGATAAGAAAAATGGGAGGCTTTCCAGCATTTCTTGGCTATAAGGGTTATCCTGCCTCTTCCTGTATTTCTATAAATGAGGAGGTTGTTCATGGAATACCCTCTGAAAATAAGATTTTAGAAGAAGGAAGTATTGTTAAAATAGATGTGGGTGTTAATAAAAATGGGTTTTTTGGAGACGGAGCTAAAACATATAAGGTGGGAAAAGTAAATGGTAAATTAGATAAATTGCTTCAGGTTACTGAGAAAGCCCTTTATGCAGGGATTGAAAAGGCAAGAGCGGGTAACAGGGTAGGTGATATTGGTTTTGAAATCCAGAGTTTAGTCGAATGTGAAGGTTTTAGTGTTGTAAGAGAACTTGCGGGTCACGGAGTTGGACACTATCTACATGAGGAGCCAATTATTCCTAATTATGGTAAAAGAGGAGAGGGCCCTTTATTAAAAAAAGGGCTTGTTATTGCAATTGAGCCTATGGTAAATATGGGTACCCATGAAGTTAAGGTCTTAAGAGATAAATGGACTATTGTTACGCTTGATGGAAAGCCTTCTGCTCATTTTGAGCATACTGTTTTGATTGATGATGAGCCTGTTATTTTAACTACATTGGATTAAGGGAGGAAAAATTATGGCAAAAAAGGGTGTAATAAGAATGGAGGGAACTGTTCAGGAAGTTTTACCTAATACAATGTTCAGGGTTAAGCTTGATTCAGGTCCCCTTGTTTTATGTCATCTTTCAGGTAAGATGAGGCTGAATTTTATAAAGATATTGCCTGGTGATAGAGTTGTGATAGAGCTTTCTCCCTACGATCTTACAAGGGGAAGGATAATTTACAGAAAGTCTTAAGGGTTCTATTCCCTTAAAAAGTTCTAAGGAGAAAAAATGCCAAAGTTAAAATCAAAAAAAACAGCAAAAAAAAGATTTAAATTAACAAAAAAAGGGAAGGTTAAATACTATCATGCTTTTCATTCACATCTTGCAGGAAGCAAAAATGCTAAAAGGAAAAGGAGGTTAAGAAAACCTGATTATTTAAAAGGATCAGATGAAAAGAGAATAAGAAGACTGATTGATGTATAAATGCCCTGGATTTTAAAAAAAAGAATAAAAAGGGAAATAGGTCATATGTTATTTAATTATGAAGGGAAATGTAATTTTCCCCATGGTCATACTTTCTGGATAGAAGTTGAAGTTTTATTTGATAAACTTGATGAAATTGGAATGGGAATGGATTTTGAGGAACTTGAAAGGATAATAAAGGAAATTTTTCCTGATCATGTTTTCTTTAAACATGAAAAGGATGAAAGAGTAAAGGATATAAAGGGAGTTATAAATTTACCCTTTAATCCAACCTGTGAAAATCTTTCAAAATGGGCATATTATAAATTGAAGGAAAGGGGGTTGAATGTTAAATCAGTTAAGATAGAGGAAACCCCCTTTTCACAAGCAATTTATTTTGAATAATTTACCAGTTTCAGAAATTTTTGAATCAATTCAGGGTGAAGGACCTTTTATAGGTAAAAGGGCAGTTTTTTTAAGGCTTGCCTTCTGTAATTTAAGGTGTTCCTTCTGTGATACTGATTATACATGGAAGGGAAAGATTATATATAAAAGGATGAGTTTAAAGGAAATTGAAGAAAAAATTTTAAAATATAATATTAATCATATTGTAATTACAGGAGGGGAGCCTCTTTTGTGGGAAAAATTTTTTTTTCCTCTTGTTGAAAATCTTCTTGCCAAAAGATTTTTAATAGAGGTTGAGACTAATGGTACAATAGAAAGTTTTTTACCTCAAGATGTTCATTTTAATGTATCTCCAAAACTTTCTAATTCAGGTGAGCCTTATGGAAAGAGGATAAAGATAAATGTTTTAAAAAGTTTTAATGAGAGGGAAAAAGCAATTTTTAAGTTTGTAATAAAAAAAGAGGAAGATATATACGAAGTTCTTGATTTGAAAGAAAAGTTAGGAATAGATAAAAGGAGAATATATCTAATGCCAGAGTCAAAAAATATTAAGGAATTAATGGAAAGAAAAAGGATGGTTTTTGAATTATCAAAAAAATATGGTTTTAAATTTAGTGATAGACTTCATATTCTAATGGGTGTAAGATGATATGAAAGCAATAATCTTTGAAGAAAGCGTCCCAAAGTATTTTTTAACTAAAATTCTTGGTAAATTGAATAAATCATTTTATTATTCATTTTTTTCCTGTACCAAACTTACAGAAATAAAAGAGCCTGAGATACCAGGGGGAAAATATTTAAAAATAAAAACAATTTATGGTGGAATATGTGGAAGTGATATAAATTTAATCACTTTAAAGGACTCACCTACCCTATCACCTTACTCTTCTTCTCCTTTTGTTATAGGGCATGAAAATGTTGGAATTGTTTATGAAAAAAGTGAAGATGCTCAAAATTTTAAAAAGGGAGATAGAGTTATAGTTGACCCTGTTTTATCATGCAGGGCAAAGGAAATAGAAAATTTATGTGAAAACTGTAAAAAGGGTGAATATTCAAGATGTTTGAATTTTTCTGAGAAAGGTAAATTAAGTGAAGGAATTATAATAGGGGCATGCAGAAACACCTCTGGTTCTTGGAGTGAATATTTTATTGCAAATGAATTCCAGACTTTTAAAATACCTGAAGAAATCTCAGATGAAGATGCAATTTTAATTGATTCTTTCTGTTCTGCCCTTCACCCGGTTATAAGAAATTTTCCAGATGATACTGATAAAGTTTTGATTATAGGTGCAGGAACAATAGGAATTTGTGCGGTTTATGCTTTAAGGGCACTTCTTAGTAAATCAAAAATTTTTGTTTTAGCAAAGTATGAATTTCAAGCAGAAAAGATAAAGGATTTTGCAGAAGTTATATATTTAAAAGAAGATTATTTAAAGAAATTTGCTGAAATAACAGATTCAAAAATTTTAAAACCAATTTTAGGAAAAGAATTTTTAAATTCAGGATTTGATATAATTTTTGAATGCACTGGAAATAAAAATATGATAGAAAATTCTTTGAGATGGATAAAACCTGGTGGAAAAATTGTTTTAATAGGAACATTTGGAATTTTTAGTTTTATTGATTTAACATTACTCTGGTTTAAAGAGGCAAAACTTATAGGAACAAATTCTTCAAGCACTGAAAATTATTTAAATGAAAGAAAAAGATGCTATGAAATTGCCATTGATTTATTAAAAAATAAAAAGATAAGTTTAAAAAATCTTTTAACCCATAAATTTAAAATAGAGGATTATAAAAAGGCAATTGAGGCAAATTTAAATAAGGGGAAATATAAACTTATAAAATCAGCATTTATCTTTAAATAATTATATAACTCCTAATTTTTTCCCAACCTTTTTGAAAATTTCAAGACCCTTTTCTATATGCTCATCTGTATGGGTTGCCATACAACTTGTTCTTAAAAGTGAATCACCCGGCGGAACACCTGGTGGAACAACAGGATTAACATAAATACCTTCTTCTAAAAGTTCTTTCCACATATAAACTGTTTTCCATTTATCCCTCATATATACAGGAACAATTGGAGTTTGGGTTTTCCCTATATCAAATCCAAGTGATTTTAAACCGTTTCTCCATTTTTCAGATACTCTTTTTAAATTCTCAATTCTCTCGGGCTCTTTTTGCATAATTTCAAGTGCCTTTAATGCACTTGCAAGATTCGGTGGTGAGATTGCTGCACTGAAAATAAAAGACCTTGCAACGTGCTGAATGTAAAATATAACATCCTCATCACCGGCAATAAAACCACCAAGACTTGCAAAGGATTTACTGAATGTTCCCATTATTAAATCAACATCCTTTTCAACACCAAAATAATTTGCCGTTCCCCTTCCGCATTCACCAAGGACACCTATTGAATGGGCATCATCAACCATAATTCTTGCATTGTATTTTTTACATATTTTTATAATTTCAGGTAATGGAGCAATTTCACCGGTCATTGAATAAACACCATCAACTATGACAAGTTTGCCTTTGTCTTCTGGTAACTTTTTTAAAACTTTTTCTAAATCTTCTAAATCATTATGCTTAAACCTTTCCATCTTACCAAAGGACATCTTACATCCATCAATTATTGAGGCATGGTCTTCTTTATCAACAATTGCATAATCATCCTTTCCAACAATTGCAGAAATTGTTCCAACATTAGTTTGATAACCTGTTGAAAATACAATACATTTTTCTTTCCTTAAAAATTCTGCAAGTTTTTCTTCAAGTTCAAGATGAATCTTTAAAGTTCCGTTCATAAAGCGGGAACCTGTTACACTTGTTCCATATTTTTTAATTGCTTCAATTGCTGCTTCCCTTACCCTTCTATCAGTTGTAAGTCCTAAATAATTATTTGAACCAAACATTAAAACCCTTCTTCCATTAAATATTGCTTCAGTTCCTTCATTGTTTTCAAGGGGAAGAAAGAAAGGGTAAACACCTTTTTCAATTGCAATTTTTGCTTCATAAAGTGGATTCAAAGGAGTTAAATTCCTGCATTTTTCAAAAATATCCATAATTACCTCCTTCTTTGATAATTTTTATTTTATTTTTAGATATCTTATATAATCAAGAAACAGAAAGGAAATGTTTAATTATTCAAAGTTGAAATTTTTATATTTTTTTTATATAATTATTTTAATCGGGGCGTAGCGCAGTCCGGTTTAGCGCGCTACCTTGGGGTGGTAGAGGTCCGGGGTTCAAATCCCCGCGCCCCGATTAAATATTTTACCCCTCCCCATATTAGCCTATTTTTTTATAGGAAATCTGACTTTTGCCCGAAATAAACTTTTCCCCTTATACTCCACCAACTTTTATCCAGTAAAAACTTAAACTTCCTAATTCAACTCTATTTATCCTATCTAAAAACCAAACCTCTTTTTTAACTCTTCAAGTCCCTTTTTAACACCCTCTTCAAGTTTTTCCTTTCCTTTTTTCTTTAATTCTTCCTTTATTTTTTCTTCAAATTTTTGGGTATTAAGAGAAATAGAAGGATTTTTATATGTCCCCTTTATTTTAAAGAAAAGCTCAAAATCTCCTGACTTATCTGTAAAATAATTTGCAAGAGCTGAATACCTTCTCAAAAGCTCTGCCCCCCTTCCCCTGAATTTAAACAGAATATCAAAATCAAGGTCTCCTTTCAAAGATGCTCTACCTTTTGGTTCTAAAAAGTAATCAGAAGCATCTATTTTAAAATCAGGAAAATCTATAAAACCTTTTTCTATTTTTATTTTTAAATTTATGTTTTTAAACTTTAAATTTTTTAATTCCTCTATATTTAAAATCTCTGCTATTTTATCAAGAATCGGGTCCTTTTTAAATTCTCCATTAAAAGCAATTACAGTGTTTGAAGCATAAAGAGTCCCGAGAATATCATTGAGGTCAAACTTACTATCCGTTTCTATGTTTAAAATACCTTTTATTTCTCCGAGGTAAAACTTATGATTTCTCAAAAGTTCCGAAAATTCTAAATTTTTACCCTTCAAATTTGACCTCACTAATATACTGCCCTTTGTAATTTCAATATTACCTTCAAATTCTCCTCCATAAACTTTTCCCTTTAAATTTTTAATTCTTATACCCCTTTCATCAATTTCAATCTCAACTTTTATATCCCTTAAGTTGTCTTCCTTATAAACAAAATTCCTTATATTTCCTTCCATAAAAATTTTTACATTCTCAGGAAGAATAAGTTCAGGCTTTTTTGTTTCTTTTTTACCCTCACCAGTTTTTTTCTCCTCTGGCAGAACTTCATTTAAATTTAAATTGTTTGAATTTAAAAAACCTTTTAAAACAGTTATTTTACCTTTTGTTTCACTATTTAAATTAAAGGCTAAATCATTTTTTCCTGCATAAAATTTCCCTGAAATATCTAAATTACCCTTTGCACTCCCTTTTGCATTGAAATCCAGAGAATAATTTAAACTTTTGCCTGTAAATTCAAAAAGGTCCCCATTTATTTTTCCTTTTCCACTAAATTCATTTGGAAATAAAAGGGAAAATTCAATATTTAAATTACCCTTTTGTTTTTCTGAAGCAAAGTCTAAGTTTAATTCACCTCTTTTACCCTTAAATTCTATCAAAAATTTCGTAAAATCCACTTTTCTTAAAGGTGTTTTTACATAAAGGGATTTTCCATCAATTTTACCTTTTATATCAGGAATTATATCTTTATAATTACCACTTACATTGATTAAAACATCAAGATTACCACTTAAATCAATTTCTTTAACTTTTAAAATTTCTTTAACAAATGTAAGAGGTATATTTTTTGATTCAAGGGATATTTTATATTCAGGCTCTCCTACAAGTAATTTTAAAATCTCACCCTTTCCATTTAAATTTATATCTTTTACCTTAAGATCGTAATTTTTTATTTCCAGTTTATCCTTTGTTAAGTCAAAATTCAGATTGAAAGAGTATTTAATGGGAGAAACAAATTCAAAATCCTTTAAAGAAACATCACCATTACCCTTAAATTCAAAGGTATTCTTTGTGATACTTTTTGAAGAAATTTTTAAATTAAAGGGGTAAACAATTGTTCTTTTTCCCTTTAAAAGTACTATCTCTATTTTCGCTTTTTCAATTTCAAGACTTTTAAGAATAAAAAATACAGGAATTTCAATCTTTTGAGCTTCTTTTTCCTTTTCAGGTTTTTTAACAGGAACTTCTTCTTTCTGATATAAAAATACAGAGGGGTTTTTGATATAAATTGCGTCTATTTCAAGAGTTCTTTTAAAAATAAGGGGAAGGATTTTTAAGGAAAATTCAATTTTTTCAACATCAAGAAAATCTCTTTTTTCATCTTCCTTAACTTTTATATTTTTTGCACTTATACCTATTTTTCTTAAGGAAATATGGGGTTCCACCTTTTCAATTTTCACATCCTTTTTGAGTGCATCGCTCAAAGTTTTCTGGGTGAATTCTTTTATTCTTTCAGGTGTAAGGTAGCTTTTTATGATAAAGAAAATTGTTAAAAGTAAAATAAAAATTAAGGCAAAAAAGGAAAGAATTATAAATATAATTTTTCTCATAATAAAATTATATGGAAAAATTAAGGGAAAAGGCACAAAAAATTTTACTTAAAAATTTAAAAAAGGGTTTCAGTAAAAATCTTAAAAAAAATTACTTTTATATTTCACCTGATAAAGAGCATTATCACCAGTGGTTCTGGGATTCCTGTTTTCATATTATTGTTATGTCTGAATTTAATACTCAATATGCAATTAATGAACTTGAAACCCTTTTAAGTGTGCAAAAAGATAATGGTTTTATTCCCCATATAATTTTCTGGAATTTTAGATTAAAAGATCGTTTTAAAATATGGTGGAAAAAGGAGCAAGATCCGGACTATAAATTTTTCACTGCTGAAATTCAACCTCCTGTTATTGCTCTTTCCCTTAAAAAATTATATAAAAAATCAGGTGATAAAGAAATGTTAAAAAAATTTATATTTAAAATTGAAAGATACTATGAATATTTAGAAAGGGAAAGAGACCCTGATAGAGATTCACTTATTTCAATTATAACTCCAATGGAATCAGGAATGGACCTTTCTCCTCAATATGATATTGTTTTTCAAAATTTTGAATTTGACCCTCAAAACTCAGTTAAGAAAATTACTGAAATTTTATTTTTTTATAAAAAGATAAATTGGGATTTAAATATAATTTTTGAAAAAGAAATTTTTGATGTTGAGGATGTTGCCTTTAACACAATTTATGCTCTTTCCCTAAATTCCCTCTCCTTTTTGTTTAAGGAGATAGGAGAAGAAAATAAAAGTGAATATTACAGAAAAAAATATGAAGAAGTTAAAGATAAGATAATTAAAAAATTCTGGAATGAAGAAGATAAAATTTTTTACAGTTTATATCACAGGAATAAAAAAGAAGAGAAAATGAAAGTTAAAACAATTTCTTCACTTTTCCCTTTATGTCTTGATATTCCTGAGTATTATGTAAATCACCTTTTATCACATTTAACAGATCCTGAAAAATTTTTTCTAAATTATCCTGTCCCAAGTGTTTCAAGGGATGAAAAGAGTTTCGGACCTTTAACAGATACAAGATTTTTATGGAGGGGAACTACATGGGTAAATACGAACTGGTTTATCTATAAAGGTCTTTTAAGGCATAACAAAAAAGATCTGGCTGATATAATAAAAAAGAAAACAGAAGAACTTATTGAAAAATTTGGATTCTGTGAGTTTTATGACCCTCTAACAGGTTATCCTGGTAAGGCTATGAGAGATTTTTCCTGGAGTACCCTTATAGTTGATTTTAAACATGATGAATAGAAAGTTAATTTATTTAATTTTTTTATCAGGTTTTTTAATTCGTTTTTTACTTTACATTCAGAGAAGAGATCTATGGCATGATGAAGCTGCTCTTTTAATGAATTTAAAAGAAAAATCTTTTGTTGAACTAATTAATGAAAAACTTGAATACAATCAAATGGCACCTTTATTTTTTTTGATTTTAAATAAAGTTTCAGTAATTTTAGATAATGATAAAAACAATGAACTTATCATAAGATTTTTCCCCTTTTTATTTTCCCTTTTATCATTTTTTGTTTTTTATTTTTTAATAAAGGAATTAGATGATAATATTGGATTTCTGTTAATTTCTCTTATTGTTTTTTTAATTTCAGAAACTCTTTTACTTTATTCTTCAGAATTCAAACACTATTCCTTAGATGTTTTTACAACATGTTTATTTTTGTTTATTTTTTTTAAGTTTTTAAAAGATTATTCATTAAAATATTCCATTTTATTTTTTCTTTCAAGTTTAATTTTGCCATTTTTTTCCTTCACGATTTTTTTCTTTTTTCCTTCAATTATTTTAGTTTCCTTTTATCATTTTTATAAAAATAAGTTTTTAAAAAAAATTTATTTTTTAATTTTTTCAAGTTTAATTTTTTTAGTTTTCTCAATTTTTTATTACAAAATTTTTTTATTGCCTTATAGAGAAGTTAAAGGTTTGATTGATTACTGGAATGAATTTTATTTTAATCCTTTTAAAATTTCAGAATATGTAAGATTTTTAGGTGTTTTTATTTCAATTTTTCACGGAACTCTTGGTCTTAGAATCCCAATTTTAGTTTTTCTTTTTTTTATAAGTGGTCTTTTGCTTATTTATAGAAAAGATAAAATTCTTTTTTTATTTTTTGTTATTTGTATTTTGACAGTTTCATCCTTTTCTTTTCTGAGAATTTATCCCTTTCACGGAAGGCTTCTTTTATTTTTAGTTCCAGTTTTAATTTGCATCATTTCTATGAATTATTCAATAAAAAATTTTTTTTTAAAGAAAATATTTTACATAGCATTTTTTATAATTTTTGTTAAAACATTTTTTTATGATTTAAAACTTTTATTATATCCACACAGAATTGAAATAAAAAAGGCAATTTCAATTCTAAAAAGAGAAAATGTTAAATATGTTTATGTTTCAGGAAGTTTAGTGATGCCATTTAAAATTTATGAAAAAAATATAAAAGTTATTGAAAAAAACCAAATTTTTGCTTATTTAAAAAATAAAGACAGATTTTGGCTTATTCTTGATAACAGGGAAATTCGAGAATTTAAAGAAAAAAATTTCTTTTTTGTAGATACTTTTAAATATTTTAATGTTTATTTATGTAAAATAAAATATGTTTTGTAAATATTGGAAATATTGAAAAAAAGAAGATTTGATGGTATAAATATAACATAACAGAAAATTATAAAGAGATAATTATATCTTATTTTGCAAGTAATGATGTGATAGAGTTTTATTAATTTAACTTTCAAATAAAACAGGGGGTTAGTTATGAATACGGTTATAAAAGTTAGGAATCTTCATAAAATTTATAAAAGACCAATTAAAGAGAAAGGGCTTAAAGGAGCCCTGAAAGAATTTTTTAAAAGAAAATATGAAGAAGTTTATGCATTAAAGGGAATTAGTTTTGAAGTTTATAAGGGAGAGATTCTTGGTTTTGTTGGGCCAAATGGTGCAGGTAAAACAACATGTATGAAGATTCTATCAGGTGTTCTTTATAAAACAGAGGGTTATGTGAGTGTTCTTGGTTTTGATCCATTTAAAAGGGAAAAAGAGTTTTTAAAAAAGATAACATTTGTTATGGGGCTTGAAGGGTTTTTAGAGGAGATAGTATGGGATATATCAGCAAGAGATGGTCTTGATTTTATAAAAGACTTATATGAAGTTGATGATAAAATATTTAAGAATAATTTGAATGAAATGGTAGAAATACTTGATGTGAAAGATATTCTTGATGTTCCTTTAAGAAGACTTTCAAAGGGTCAAAAGATGAGGCTTGAACTTATTGCAAGTTTAATTTATAATCCAGAGGTATTATTTTTAGATGAGCCAACACTCGGTCTTGATATTGTTTCACAGAAAAATATAAGGGAATTCATAAAATATTATGTTGAAAAGAATAAAGCAACATGTATTCTAACAAGTCATTATATGAAGGATGTTGAGGAGTTATCTGATAGACTTATAGTTATAAACAAAGGTGAAATAATTTATGAGGGAAAAGTAAAGGGTGCAATTGAAAAATTTTCAGGTAAGAAATTGATAAAGTTCAGTTTGAAAAATGAAAAGAAAAAGGATGAACTGGAGAAAATTTATTCTAAAATTCATAAGGATGAGGAAGAGGAGGGGGTTTATAGAATTTTAGTTAATAAATCTGATGCACTTCTAATTGCAAGGAATTTGTTCCAAAATTTTGAAATAAGCGATATTGTAATAGAAGAGCCTGAACTTGAGGAGGTGTTAAGGGATGTTTTTGAAGAAAGCTTATAAATATATAAGTGTTTCAAAGATCAGTATTCTTCAATCTCTCCAGTATAAGGTAAACACATTTTTTCTTTTATCAATTATAATAATTCCGCCTCTTACTTATTTTTTCTTATGGAAATCAGTTTATGATCAACAAGAAATTATTGGTGATTATAAATTATCTGAATTAATAACATATTATATAATTTCTTATTTTTTTCTTGAAACAAAACCACACGCATGGTGGGAAATAGCAGATTCAATAAAGAATGGAACATTTTCTAAATATATAACAAAACCTATTAACTATTTTTTATTTTATTTTTTCTCTGCATATTCTTATTTATTTACCTGGTGGATTTTTGCTATTTTGGGTGTAATTTTATTATTTTTTGTTTTAAAAAATTACATAATTTTACCCTATGGGCTTTTGCCTTTCTTTTTATCTTTTTTATTTGGTTTTTTAGGTGGTGTTTTAGGTTATATAATTGAATACTTATTAAATCTCCTTGCCTTCTGGATTGAGAGGCCTTTTGCTTTTTTAAGAATCTTAGATCTATCAGTATATTTTTTATCAGGTTCAATAATTCCTCTTGATTTACTTCCTTTTAAAAAAATTTTTCTTTTTCTCCCTTTTAAATATATAAGTTTTTTCCCGGCGCAGATTTTTATTGGTAAAGCACAGAGTGTAAATATTGTGATTGAACTATTTATGTTAATTTTATGGATAATATTCTTTTATTTTCTTTCACAGATAGTTTTTTATTTTGGTAGAAAAAGATATAGTGCTCCTGGGAGTATATGAAAACTATATTAAAATTTTTATTTTTAAAATTAAAATCTCATATAGCCTTTCGGCTTGATGCATTTTTGCAGATCCTTTTTGGCTTTTTAGATTCCTTATTTGCATTTTTATTTTTCCAAGTTGTCTATTCTTATGTAAATAGTATTGTTGGTTTTGAAAAAGGAGAAATTTATATTTTAACAGGCACTGCGTATTTACTTGATTCATTATACAAAAGTATTTTTGGAGCAGGTATCATTTCTCTTTCACAACTTGTTAAAGAAGGAAGGCTTGAAAAGTATTTAATAAAACCCTTTAATCCTAAAATTATTATTGCTCTCAGAGATCCAAGATTTGATTGGTTTTACAGATTTCCTTCCTATTTTGCCCTTCTTGTTTATGGATTTTATCTTTTAAAAACTTTCCCTTCATTTACTGATATTTTACTTTATCTTTTTTCCTTTTTAATTTCTTTTATGATTTATTTATTTTTACATTACAATATTGTTCTTTTAACTTTCTGGATAATTGAAGTTTATAATCTTTACTACATAATTTATGATTTTTATGACCTTGCAAGATATCCAGAAAAAATTTATAAAGGAATTTTCAGAAAAATTTTTATTACGATAATTCCTGTTATAATACTTTCAAACTATCCGGTAAAATTTTTATTAAAAGAGAGAAATTTCTTTTTCCTTTTTTATCAGGCTTTTATTCTTTTTGTATTTTTTATTATTTTTGAATTTATGTGGAAAAAAGGTATTAGAAGATATGAAGGTGCTACTCTATAGATATAAAGAATTCATCATATTTAGGAAGAGAACCATATGCTTTTTATATTACTTAACAAGCTTTAAGATTTTTAACCCTAAAGGAAATAACAATTTTCACCTTTCTTGATTAAAATTTAACAATTAATCTGGAGGTTTAAAAAAATAAACATTAGAAATCTAAAGTCTTTATGGTATTCTATTAAATTGAAAAAAGTATTCTAAAAAAAGTATTATAATAGGGGTTTAAAAATGGAGGTTAAACTATGGGCTTCAAAATTTTAAAAGTTTTATCCTTTGTTCTTATAGGATTTTTCTATCAGGGTCAGGTTAGTATGAAAGAACTTAAGGGAGAATATGAAAAACCTCAAAAGGTATTTATTGAAGGGCAAAGAGGATGGGCTGAAAATGGAACATATTTATGGACAGCAGTATCAACTTATAATGTTGGAATAGGAACAAGTACACCTATCTATAAACTTGATGTTGTTGGTAATTCAAGGATTCAGGGTGATTTATATATAAATTCATGGCCAATTAGGATACAATCAGCTCCGAGTGCAGGACAGGTTTTAAAGTGGAATGCAGCCCAAAATGCATTTATTCCAGACGCAGATGCAGGTGGTACAGGAAATCAAGTTGTTTATACTTCGGAGGCAAGTACATCTTCTAATACATGGGTGGATGTACCCGGAATGTCTATTACTATTACAACAGGTAATCAAGGTGTTTTTGTATTGGCAGTCTTGAGAAGAACCAAACATTTTTCTTCAGGAAGTATTGGGTATTATAGGCTATTAATTGATGGTGTTCAAAAGGTATATGAAGAAGTTATATACGGTTTTACAAATGATACAAAAGAAATTGTTCTTTCCTGGTATGAAAATCTCTCAGCAGGAACCCATACGATAAAGGTTCAGTGGTGTACCAATGTTGCTACTTTATATATGAACGAAGGTGGAAAAGCAACAAGTAATCTTATAGTATGGAGATAAAAAATTAGAATTTTTAAATACTCTTTTTCTGTTTTTTAATATTATAAGAGTGATAAGATACTTGAAGGTGATATTATAGTCCAAAATTTTTATTTATTTCGGCAAGTTCAGGATTTTTCTTTGAATATTCCTTTAAGGCTGTAATGCAGTTCTTCTGTCCCATATTGCAAATCATATTGTAACAGCAACAATCCCAGCAAAGGAGCAACAACCCCGATAAAAATATAAATAAGATTATGTCTTATAAAAAGTAAAGAGTATTGAGAATGTTATGTTAGAATTTTTTTAACATTTCAATTATGTAATCTACCTCTTCATCTTCCAAACAAGGGTAAAGTGGCAAGGTAACTTCCCTTTTTGATAAATCTTCTGTTACATCAAGATAAATTCTTCCATACCTTTCCTTGATATAAGAAAAAAGATGAACAGGGGGATAATGATAGGAACACTGTATCTCCTTCTCCCTTAAATATCTTAGAAGTTCCTTCCTTTCTTTTTCATCTCCTGTAAAAATAGGATTTATATGATAGGAAGAAGGTTCATTTTCATCATAGGGAAATGTAAATTTACCTTCAATTTCTTCCCTTATTTTAAAATAAATTCTTTTTCTTTTTTCCTGCATTTCTTTTAGTCTTTTTAATAAAATATTCCCGAGGGCACCCTGAAGTTCAGTTGGTCTAAAATTAAATCCAGGAAAATTTATATCATAATTAGATACAAGATCTTTCTTTTCTACAGATAAATCTTTTATACCATGATTTCTCAGTAATTTTATTCTTTCATATAACCTTTCATCATTTGTTAAAACCATACCACCTTCACCTAAATGAAGATTCTTATTACCGTAAAAACTATAAACTCCTGCTATACCAAAAGTTCCAGCATACCTATTTTCTCTTTCAGCTGGAAAGGCATGGGCTGCATCCTCAATAAGATAAATTTTATTTTCTTTACAGAATTCTATATATTCTTTCATATCAACAATAAATCCTGCATAATACATAAAAACAAGTGCTCTTGTTTTTTTTGATAATTTCTTTTCAGCATCCTTTAAATCTATTACAGGATACTTTTCTGATATAACATCAACAAAAACAGGTGTTGCACCAAGATGAATTAAGGGTTCAACTGTTGCTGTGAAAGTAAAAGAGGGAACAAGAACTTCATCATATTTACCTATTTCAAGTGCTTTATAAACAAGGTGAAGTCCTGTAGTAGCAGAAGAAACAAAAACTGCTTTACTTTTAGTTAACTCTGCAATATTCTTTTCAAATTTTAAACATTCCTTTCCGAAGGATAATTGCCCTTTTTCAAGAACATCAAGTAAATAAGCCTTTTCTTCTTCTTTTAACTTTATTTTAAAATAGGGAATTTTCATCTTTTAAAATAATTTTCAATAAATTTTATTTCCTCAAATTTATCCTCTATTTTACCTTCTATTTTGTTTATTTTTATTTCTTTTAGAATTTTACCAATTTTTTCACCTTTGAATCCCATTTTAATTAAAAAATCACCATTAACAAAAATTCTTAAATTACAAAAGTTTTTTATAACACTTTTAATTTTATAATAAGGAAAATCTGATTTTAAAAGAGAAATAAATAAACTTTTATCCTTCATTTCATAACACCTTTCTTTTTTTTGATTTTTAAAAGAATTTAAAAATTCTCTCTTTTCATTTTTTTCAAGAAATGAATCTATTTTTTCTATATAATTTTCATTTTTTAGAATTATTGCGAGAATATATATCCAGTCTTCCTTTGAAAATTCCCTTGAATTTTTATCAAAAAGTTCAAGAAATTTTAATATTTTATTTTCTTCTTCCAGATTTTCTTCAAAATAACTTTTTAAAAGGTTAAATTTTAAAAGTTCTTCAATGATTTTTTTTCTTTCTTTCAGTATGCTTATTTCTCTTATTTCTTTTTTTATTCTTGGAAAACTTACATTTTTAATAAATTTTTTAGCCATTTCAAATTCTTCTTCAGCTATTTCTAAATCAAAATCAAGTTTTACTTTATACTTTATTGCTCTTATTGCCCTTGTAGGGTCTTCACGGAAACTTCCATTTTTTAAAATTTTTATTTTTTTATTTTTAATATCATTAATTCCATTATAAACATCAATTATTTTCATTTCAGGGTAAATTAAAAGGGCAACTGCATTAATTGTAAAATCCCTTCTTTTTAAATCCTCCTCAATTCTTTCTGCTTTTTCAATTTGGGGTAAACTTCCTTCCTTCAAATAATTTTCCTTTCTTGCCATTGCAAAATCAAACTCAAAATTATCAAATTCAAATTCATAGGTTTTAAAGGGGTAACTTTTATAAGGTTTTTTCCATTTTTTTGAAAGTTCTTCAATAAATTCCTTGGGATCTAATAGTAGAACAAAATCGAAATCTCTTATTTCCTCTTTTCCTAAAATTAAATCTCTAACTGCACCACCTACAAGGAAGAGTTCACTATTTAATTTTTTTGCTATTTCATAAATGTCTTTTATGTATTTATTTCTAAGTAATTTTTGAAAATCTACCATTTTTAAACTTACCTCTTGGATGATACTTTTCAATTACTTCATGTAAATGTGTTCTTGTTACATGGGTATAAATCTGTGTAGTTGAGATTGAGGAATGTCCCAAAATTATTTTTAAAGTTTTTAAATCGCAGCCATTTAAAAGCATATGTGTAGCGAAAGTATGCCTCAATATATGGGGATGTAATTTTTTAATTCCTGCTTTTATTGAATATTTTTTTAATATTTTCCAAAACCCCACCCTTGAGAGTTTTGTTCCATTTTTGTTTAAAAACAGAAAATCCGAATTTTTATTTTTTAAAATTTTATTTCTTTCTTTTTCTATGTATTCCTTTAGGTAAAAAAGACATATTTTATTTACAGGAATTATTCTCTCCTTTTCACCTTTTCCTTTAACTCTTATTACTTCTTCTTCAAAGTTTACATCACTTCTCTTTAAGTTTAAAGCTTCACTCACCCTCATTCCTGTGGCGTATAAAATTTCTATTAAAGCTTTATCTCTTAATCCATAAGGTTTTTCAATATCAATTGAGTTACTTAAGGCTTCAAATTCCTCATAAGTTAAAAAATAAGGTAATCTTAGAGATTTTTTAGGAAGTTCTATTAATAGTGTTGGATCCTTTTTAAAATTTTCCCTTTCTGATAAAAATTTAAAAAAACTTCTTAAAGTAGATAAAATTCTTAAAATTGAACTTTCTGAATAATTTTCTTTTTTTAATTCAGCAATAAAAAGTGTTATATCAAGGTTATCAATTTCAAATAAATTAATTTCATTTTTATTTATAAATGTAAAAAATTTTTCAAGGTCATTTTCATAACTTTCCTTTGTATTTATTGAATAACCTCTTTCAAGTAGAATATATTCAATAAATTTATTTTTTAAATCAAAAAGATTCAAGTTCCAAAGGTAAAGAAAACTTAATATTTTCCTCTATTCCACTTATTTCAATAACCTCTTCTGCACCATATTTTTTTAATTCTTCAATAATTTCCTGAACAAGACTTTCCGGAGTTGAAGCACCAGAAGTTATACCAAGTGATTTTATATTTTCAATTTCTTTCAAGGGAATTTCACTTTTATCATTTATAAGGTATGCTTTTGCTCCATATTTTTCTGCTATTTCCTTTAATCTATTTGAATTTGAGCTTTTTTGCGATCCTATGACAAGAAATATATCGGTAAAAGGAGCAATTCTTTTTACCATATCCTGTCTGTTCTGGGTTGCATAGCATATATCATCTGCTTTTGGTTTAACTATATTTTTAAATCTTTTCTGAATTTCCGTAATTAAATCCTTTGTATCATCAACTGAAAGAGTTGTTTGCGTTAATATTGCTATTTTTTCAAATTTTTTTCCATCAAGTTTATCCAGGTCTTCTTTTTTTTCAATAACAATTATTCTATCAGGAGCTTCACCTAAGGTTCCCTGAACTTCCACATGGTTTTTATGACCTATTAAAAGAATTAAATAATCGTTTTTTGCATAATACTTTGCCTCAAGATGAACTTTTGTAACAAGTGGACATGTGGCATCTATGACTTTTAATTTTTTTTTCTTTGCCTTCTCCCTGATTTCAGGAGAAACCCCATGAGCTGAAAATATTAAAATACTTTTTTCTGGAATTTCTTCAATATCCTCAACAAATATTGCTCCCCTTTTTTCAAATTCCTTAACCACTTTTTCATTATGAACAATTGCATGCCTTACATAAATAGGGGGACCAAATTTTTTCAAAGCAAGGTCAAGTATCTCAATTGCCCTTTCAACACCTGCACAAAAGCCTCTTGGTTTCGCAAGATAAATTTTAAATCCCATAGGTATATTTTAACCTTAAATTTTAATTATTTCAAAAATTTATAATTAGTTTAATTTTATTTTCTAGAAATCAACTCCAATATTTATTTCTGAATCAATTTTTTTCTTATGTTTCCATATTTTCTTATTTCCTGCAAATTTTTCATAATATTTATCTTTTCCTTTTCCATCTATAAATATTCCTATGCATTTTATATAATTTCTTAAGGAAGGTATTTTCCCTGTATCAATATTTGCTCTTCCAAGTGTTATTCCTCCCTTTGTTTTATACTCATCAATTCCTTCATAATCAATAAATATTCCAATTCCATTTGCATTACCTGCTCCTAAACTTAAATTAGGCGCTTCATATAAATCATTACCTTTATAATCCACTAAATATCCAAGAGAAAAATCATGTCCTGCTCCAATACCCATATTCATCTCTGTTTTATATTTATCATTTCCGTTTAAATCTAAAAGTGTGCCAATAGCAAAATGGGCTGAAGATCCCTGTGTATACCATATACCATTATATTCATCATTACCATTAAAATCTATTAAAAAACCTGAACCCATCCAGTATCCGCAACCCTGTCCAAAGACTCCTGAAAAATATTTATCATCACCATTTCCATCAATCAAAAAACCTGCACCTCCTGCAAGGGAGTGACCATCAGTGAAGTCAGCCCTTATTCCAAATCCCATACCCTGAGCAAGAGATACATTGTGTTTATCACTCTGAGGGGAGGGATACTTTACCGTATCATCCCTTGCAATATAAAAATCATTGCCCTCTTTATCGATTAATAAACCACATCCCTTAACAAATCCAAATCCCTGAATACCCTGAAACCCTTCATAGTAATCATCGCCTTTTAAATCACATAAAATACCTGCTCCAAATAAACCTGCACCTTCTCCATAGGCATCACAAAAATATTTATCATTTCCCTCAAAATCTAAAACTATTCCGTATCCAAATAAACCTGTTCCAATACTAATTTTTTCGCCAGAATATTCGTCATCCCCTTTTAAATCAATTAATATTGAAGTTCCACATAAACCCGCACCATTTCTTCCTCTATATTTATCTTTACCATTTAAATCAATCAAAATACTCAAGGGATAATCTTTATCTGTAATTGAAGAATTTAGGTATTCATCATTTCCATCAGGATCTATTATTAAAAGGTAAGGAGGAGAGTTATAAATATCATTTTCTTTTTTCCCTATAACTACCTTCCCGTAATTTGAATTTAACTCAAAGGTATTTTCAAATTTTGAATTTTTTAAGAATAAAAGCCCTTTTTGAATGAAAAAACTTATATCACTTGAAAGTTTTGAGATTATTTTAAAATCTAAACTTTCAATAATTTTTTCAATATGAGGATTTGAAAGACCATCTTCACCTTCTTCTTCAAAACCTTTAATTATTTTCTTTATATCTTCTTTTTCTATATTTTTTGTGAATTCATCTATTTCATTTAAATAAATTTTTATTCCCTTAAAAATTAATATTAAACCCTTTAACAAATTCTCATCAGAAACTGTAAGCTCCTCTTTAATACCAATTTGCTTTAAAATGTTATTAATATATTTACTTAGATTAATCTCTTTTAGAGAATCCATTAAAAATTTATGTGGTCTTTCAATTAATCCTCTCCTTACTCCTTCATCGATTCTTGCAAATCCAAAGTATGTTAAAGACCATAGGGAGTCACAATTTTCAAGTATTCCTTCTGAAATTATTTTTATATAAGTAGGTATCTTCAATGGTGAGAAAATTAAATTATCAAAAATTTTTAATCTGTATTTACCATATCCATAAATTTCAAAACCTTCTTTTTCAATTGATATTTCATTTAAAGAAATGTTAAGTTCTTTTGAAACCTTTAAAAAATATCTCTCTTCAGGGAAGATAAAATTTAATAAAATCAAAAATGTAATCATTTATTATTTTAAATGTAAGTATCTCCAACAAACAAACAGGTTAAATTAAATTATAATTCAGTTTCCTTAACCTATGATATATTTTTTATTGTTATTATAATTCCCAAGAAAACTATCACAAGGAGCCAGAAAATCATAAGGAAAATACTTATTTTCCCCCACTTTATTTCCTTTTCATTAGAAGTATAGATACCTTTGATTTTTCCTGCCTTGAAGGAGATGTAAATAAGAAAGGAAATAACTACAAGACCCATAATAAATGTGAGTAAAAATAGGAGAGTGCTTCCCAGGTCTAAATTTATCTTATAGTTAAAAATTGAGTAATCATACTGAGAAAGATAATTCATTCTCAAAATTTCCCTTCCATAACTCATGAAAAAAATTGTAATAAGTGATAAAAGTAAAATGATTTTGGGAAATGCATAAACCTTTTTTGAACTTACATAAAGGAAATAAAAGAGAACAAGAGAAAATATGATTCCTATAATAAGAAAGGGATTTAAGAAAAATTTAAACTCAAAGGGAACTTCTAATAAAAACCATATTCCAATTAAAATCTGTATAATCAAAAATAATAAAGCAATTTTAGAGCCAAATTTATAAGACCATTCAAGATAAGTTTTTTCAAAATCCTCTCTATTTTTAAAGTAATCCGAATAAAGCATTATGATAATTCCAGTCTGAATTAAAGAAGGTATTATAAAATGCAAAAATCTTGAAATTTGGAAATACTTTAAGTTAAGACCTGAGGTATTAACAGGTGAAAGTGATGTATAAAGAGACATCCATTTATCAGGTAATAGGGATAAATAGCTCAATGAATGAATTATAAAACCAGAGAACAAAAAGAGTAAAAGAGATAAAAGGACAAAAAATTTAAAAATACCTTCTCTTTTTTCCTTATTGTAATATCCGATATATACTGAAGTGTAAGCAATCATCATTGAGAATATAAATAGTGTCACATAAACTCCAAGAAGAGTGCTTGCTGTATAAAAGAAAACATCGTATATTACCTGAACAAAAAGAAGGGGTGCTATACCAAAAAGTATCGCAAGTGAAATAGAGATTGGTGTCATTTTAATTAAAGAGGATGATAGCCTTTTGCTGAATTCATCTCTTTTAAATGATAAATAAAGAGAAATTAAAAGTGTTCCGATTGTTAAATTTACAAAAAATATATGAAGAGTAAAGGTTAAAACCATAAGGAATTGGAATAAAAGAGGGAAAAAGGGTACTCCCATTTGGTCCTGTAAAATTTTAATTATATTTTTAACTTCCATTTTTTACCTCCCTTTTAAAGATATTAAATATTCAGCAAGAGCTCTTTTTTCTATTTCACTACCAAAAAATGGTGGCATATATTTATAATTTTCACCCATTAAATCAAGAAACTCCATTATACCTTCCACATCCTCAAAACCTATTCTCTCTATCATTTCTTTTAAAGGTCTTACTCCTTTATTTTCTAAGGAATGGCATGAAGAACATTCAATAAGTGCTATTAATTTTCCTGCTTTTAAAATATTTTTTTCATCAATATTTTTCATTTCAGGAGGTGTAAAAGGATAGATTTCAAGAATTCCCTTTCCATTTATTTTTGATACATCACTTTCAACTCCTTTTACTTTATGGTCAAAACCTATAATACAGTTTGAATATATAAATCCCGGAATTATATAGGGTTTTCTCAATATTTCCCTTATCCTTTCACCTGCAAATATACCTCCAAATAAAATTATTATCATTAAAAGAGAAGGTATGAATTTTGAGAGAAGTGTAGTAAAGTTGTTTAAAACAAAATATAAAAAAACAATAATTAAAGGTATAACAAAACCCATTTTAAGACCCTTTGTAACAAGAAGGGGATATATTTCTTTTGAGTGAGATGGTAAAGATTTTAAATATAAATATAAAAAGGGAATGGAGATAAGTATACTCAAAATACCGAGTAATGAAGCCTTTTTAATTACCTCATTTTTAACATTTTCATTTTTTACAAAATTAGTTATAAATATTGCATAAAGTGCTGTTATGGAAAACATTAATACTGTTCTTAATAAAAAGTGAGGAAAGTAGTTGGGATTGAAAAATCCGTAAAAGAAGTTTCCATTTAAGTTCCATTTACCTGTTGAAATCATAAAGGAGAGAATACCCACAATTATAGCCATGGTCGTCCAGGACCCGATTGCAAAGATAAGCCCTATTAAAAGATGGGTTTTCTTATCAACTTTTCCAAAGGTATAGTAATAGATAAATATTCCAAGAACTTCAATTATAAAAAACACCCATTCTGTAGCCCAACCCCAAACATAATTATGTATTATGCTTGAAATTCCCCTTGGTGAGGCGACCATTGTGGCAAACCATATTCCAACACCTGAAAGAGAACCAAAAATATAGGCAAAAACAATTAGTAAAAGGGCAAATTTTTTAACAAATTCAAGAAGTTCTTCCCTGTTTTCCTTGTAAGCCTTCCATTCCATATAAACATTAAACCACATAGCAGAAGTAGAAAGATGAGAGGGTAAAATATGAAAGGTAGCTAATATTGCTATAAGCCACCCAGAGGTTATCTGTGGTAAATAAAATATTGGATACATATTGACCCTCCTTATTCTAATTCATTTTACAGAATAATAGCACCTTTTTGGTATTATAACTTTTCCTTCCTTTTTCAGTTTTGATAAAATTTTTGTAACTTCTTTCTGGTCCATTCCTATTTTTTTTGCAATATCAGAAGGTCTCATTGGTTTTCCCTCTTTTTTTAGAATTTCTAAGATTTTTTCTTCCATATTTCCCTCCCTTTAAATTAAGGATTTGAACCTTAAAACTGGACTGAATTAGTCCTATTTTAATTATAAAATTTTTTTATATCTTTTTGCAAGTTTATAAAAATTTTCTTTTTTTAATTTTTTCTCTACATATTTTCTTATCTCAATCCATATAGGATGTACTGAGCATATATTTGAAAGATTGCAGTATCTTTTTTCTACTGCGCAGATGTTCATTGCAAGAGATTTTTCAAAAATTAATATAATATCAAGAAGAGAAATTTCCTCCGGTTTTTTTATTAATGAATAACCTCCCTTTATACCTCTTATTGATTTCAATATTCTATTTTTTTTAAGTTTCTGAATTATCTTTGAAAGGAATTCTTTTGGAATAAGAGTTTTTTGTGATATTTCCTTTACACTATAAATTTTTTTATTATTCTGACTCATATAAAGAACTATCCTTATCGCATAATCCGTTTCCCTTTTTATTCTCATATTTTGAATTTTTAATTATAAATTACTATAATTTTTTTATGAAAATATTTCTTTTTTTATTTTTCCTTTTAAGTTCAAATTATAAAAAAGATGAAGTAGTGGTAATATGTGAAGATGATTTAAAAACTGAAGTTTTAAATCTGATTTCTGAAAAGGGTTTTAAAATTTCTTATGTGAGTAAATACCTTCCCTTTTTTGTTGTTAAATTTGATCCAGAAAAGGAAGATATTGAAAATGTAATAGAAAAATTGAAAAATTTAAAAGGTGTTAAAAAAGTAACAAAAAATGCAATCCTCACCCCCTTTTATATACCCAATGACCCTTATTATCCTTATCAGTGGCACTTTAAAAAGATAGGAATGGAAACAGCCTGGAATTTTGGTTTTGGGAGTTCCTCAATAAGGCTCGCTGTGCTTGATGATGGATTTGCTTACAGAAATGGTCCTATTCCTTCTTATGAACAAAATGAGGTTATAAGTTCTGATGGTTATTATCACATAGCACCTGATTTACAGGGTTTAAGTGTTTTAGCTGCTTATGATTTTTACCATAATGACCCTTATCCTGACCCGTCTTCACCACATGGAACACATGTTTTGGGAACAATAGCACAGACTACTGATAACAATATAGGAGTTGCGGGAATTGCACCTTCCGTATCCATTATTCTTGCTCAGGTTTTAGGTCCTCAGGGTGGAACTGCTTCTCAGATTGCAGATGGTATTTCCTTTGCTGTTCAGAATGGTGCAAAAATTATAAATATGAGTCTTGGAGGACCACCTGGAGATTCAACAGGAATGAGTGTTATACATCTTGCTTTAAAAAATGCTTACACTCAAGGTGTTTTAGTAATAGCAGCTGCAGGCAATAGTTCTGTTTCAAAACTTTCTTATCCTGCAGCTTTTAAAGAATGTATTGCAGTAGGAGCAACAGATTATAGGGATTCCCTTTCCTATTATTCTCAATACGGCTTTGGTCTTGATATTGTAGCACCAGGAGGGGATGTAAAAGTTGATAGAAATAATGATGGCTATGCCGACGGAGTTTTACAGAATACATGTTACGAATCACAGGGAAAACCTCGTGTTGATTCCTTTGCTTACTTCTTCTTTCAAGGAACATCAATGGCTTCCCCTCATGTAGCTGGAATAGCAGCCCTTTGTCTTTCCCTTGACCAATATCTAACAAATCTTGATTTAAGGAGAATTTTAACCGGAACAGCAATTGACCTTGGAGAAAAAGGTTATGATACAATTTATGGATTTGGAAGAGTTTCTGCCCAAAAGGCGGTTTCCTTTTCTGCTCAAACTCAATACATTGTTTATCCAGGAGATGCTGATGCAAATGGAATTGTGAATGAGATGGATGTTTTACCTCTTGGAATTTACTTCGGTTTAACAGGACCTGCAAGGAACCTTGGGGATAATTTTTCCCCTCAGCCTGCTCAGAAGTGGATTCCAAGAATGGCTACTTTTGCCGATTGTAACGGTGATGGAGTAATAAATGAACAGGATGTTTTGACAATTGGTAAAAATTTTGGTCTAACTCATCCTTTGAGCTATTTTTTAAATTCCTTTTTAACTTTTATTCCAGAAATTGAAGAAAAAAGGGATTTCTTTTATTTACTTTACAGAACAAGTGATAATAAAGAAATAAAAAAATTTTTATCTGAGCTTTTGAATATTACTTATGAAGAGTCAGATGGTAAAATAGTTATTTTTGAAAGGAAAATTGAAGGTAACTTTAAGAAAATAAAAATTTTTGATATTTCAGGCAGAAAAATAAATTATAATAATATGATACCTTATAATTATAAAGGTATTTTCTTTATTTTATATAAAGAAGGTAAAATTGATAAGGAAAAAAGGGTGATTGTAAAATGAAAAAGTATATTATAATTTTCTTTTTTTTATTTTTCTTATTCTGTAAGAAGGGAGAGCCAGAAGTTATAGCGAAAGTTATAAATTTAAAACCATTTTATGTTGAGCTTTCCCTTGAAATCAAAAATTTTGATTATGTTGATTCTGTAATTATAGTGAGATTCCAGGAACCTTATTCACCTTTGAAATTTTCTTTCAGAGGTTTAATAAAAAGTTTCACAGATACTCTTTTAAACCCTGATTTTTCCTATAAATATTTGATAAAAGTAAAAGGTTCAAGTGTAAAGGAAACAAGTTTAAATGTAAAAACTCCTGTGCCTTCTGATTATATTTTAGTTCCTGAGCCCATCTATCTTGAAACTGATAAGAGTTTTAATCTTTCTCTTAAAATATATAACATTAATAAAGTTTTTGGGATTTCAGGAAGAATTCTTTTTGAAAATTCTTTTTTAAAAGTGGATAGCATAAAGAAGGGCTCTCTCTGGAGTCAGGATGATCTATTTTTCAGCACTGTGAAACAAGATACTATATTTTTTGCTGTTACAAAAAAGAGGGGTGCTCTTCCTTTTTCAGGTTCAGGAAAAGTTTTGAATGTTTATTTCTCAAAAAATAATACGGGGGTCTCAGATATAATTCCCTTCAAGATAGTTCTTACTGATTCTGATGGCAACTATCTTCCCTTACCAAAAATAAAAAAGGGTAAAATAATAATTAAATAAAAGTTAAGAAAGTAACTTGTAATAAATTTCCTCATATTTTTTAAAAATATTTTCAAAATATACCATTTTTATTTTTTCTTTTATATTTTTTTCCATTTCTTTTATTTTTTCTTTATTTTTTATTGCCTTTAAAATTTTCTCTTTTATTTCATAAGTATTGAAAGGATTCTTTATTATAAAACCTTCTTTTTCATTTTCAATTATTTCAGCGCTTCCGCAGAATTTTTTATCAGAAACAATACAAGGCGAGAGACTTTTCATGGCCTCAAAGACTACTATGGGACAAGGGTCATATAAGCTCGGGAAGATAAAAAAATCTGATGCTCTATAATAAAAGGAAATATCTTTTTTAAATCCTAAGAATTTTATTTTATTTTCCAAGTTTAATTTTTTTACCAGATAAGGATAAGGGGAATTTTTTTCATTTCCGATTATTAAAAGAAAAGCTTTTTCATTTAAATCTTTAAAGGCTTTAATTAAAAATTCCACTCCCTTTCTGTTTGTTGTTATATCACCTGCAAATAGGAAAATTGTTTTATTTTTCAAAAAGGGGTATTCTTTTAAAAGTTCTTCTTTTTCTTTTTCTGATTTAAAGGGAAATTCAGATGGATTAATGCCATTATAAATTATTTCAATTTTTGAAGGATTAACTTTTGCGAAATTGATAAGTTCTTTTTTTATTTTTTCAGAAACAGCTATTATTATTTTTGATTTTTTATAAATTAATTTTTCCAAGAAAGAAAAAAAATTATGAAAAAAATAATAGTAAATTTTTTTTATCAAAGGAAATTTAAAAAATTTTAAATATCTTTTGTAAGCAGAATGAACAAATTGGCATGTATTTATGTGATGATAAGCAAAAACATTTGGACCTGAAGCATGAATCAAATCAAATTTTTTTCTATTTCTTAAAACAAAGATTGTTGAAAATATAAGAAATATTAATGATTTTAAAAAATGAGGTCTTTCAATAATTCTTTTAATTCTGTGAAATTCTGCTTTTTTTTCTATGATCTCAGGGTCTGCACCAAAACCAAGAAGATGAACCTCATTTCCTTTTTCTAAAAAGTGTAATGCTAAATTGTAAATAAACTTAATTTCACCATTAGAATAATTATTAAATTCATGGGATATAAATAGTATTTTTAATTTTTTTTTGAAATTAAAACTCAAGCCCTCCTTCTCTTGCTCCATCAGCAAGTGCTTTTACTCTTCCATGGTATTTGTAACCAGCTCTATCGAAAACAACTTTTGTAATAGAAAGTTTCTTTGCCTTTTCTGCAATTAATTTACCTACTAAAAAAGCTTTTTTAACTTTACCCTTAATGTTTTTAATTTCATCTCTTATTTCAGGTGAAAGGGTAGAGGCTCCTGTTAATACTTTTGAGGGTCCAAAAGGTGGATCAATTATAATCTGTGCATATATATGTTTCCTTGATTTATAAACACATAATCTTGGTCTTTCAGGTGTTCCAATTACCTTTTTTCTAACTCTTTTATGTCTTCTTTTTCTTCTTAATATTTTTTCTTTTACATCCATTATTTTGCCGCTCCTGCTTTTCCGGGTTTGAGCCTTATTACTTCATCTGCATATCTTATACCTTTACCTTTATAAGGATCAGGTTCCCTTATCCTTCTGATTTCTGCAGCTACCTGTCCCACTTTCTGCTTATCAATTCCTTCAATTCTTATTTTTATATTCTGTCCTTCTCTTTTTACTTCTGCTTTGATTCCCTCAGGAATTATGTATTTCTTGGGTTCAGCATAACCTACATCAAGTATGAGTTCCTTTCCTTTTAAATCTGCCTTATAACCAGCACCTACAACAAGGAGTTCTTTAACGTATCCTTCTGTAACACCTTTAATCATATTATTTATCAGTGCCCTTGTTGTTCCGTGCATTGCCTTAGCAATTTTCTCATCATTTTTTCTTTTTACCCTGATCTCTCCATCCTTTATCTCCACTTCAACACTTTCGTGTATAACTTGCTTAAGTTCTCCTTTAGGACCTTTTACTTTTAATATATTACCGGTTAAATTAACCTCAACACCTTTTGGTATTAAAATCGGTTTTTTTCCTATTTTACTCATTTTACCATACCTCACATAAAAGTTCACCACCAATTTTTAATCTTCTTGCTTCTCTGTCTGTTATTATTCCTTTTGAAGTGGACAAAATTGCAATACCCATTCCATTATTAACCCAGGGAATATTGTCCTTTTTTACATAAATTCTCCTTCCAGGTTTTGAAACTCTTTTGACATCAGTAATTAATGGATTACCCTCTTCGTCGTATTTCAAGTGTATTATTAATTCTTTTTTAACACTTTCACCCTTAATTTCATAATCATTAATAAATCCTTCCCTTTTCAGTAATTCCGCTACCCTTTCAAGTAATTTTGAATAACTTACACTAACTTTATCTTTTTTTCTCATTAGTGCATTTTTAATTCTTATAAGCATATCAGAAATGCTATCATTAACCATTTTACCAGCTTGCCTTTTTTACTCCGGGAATTAAACCCTGAACAGCTAATTCTCTGAAGCATATTCTGCAAATACCGAATTTCCGCAGGTATCCTCTTGGTCTTCCACAAATTTTGCATCTATTTCTGTACCTTACTTTAAATTTTGGTTCATACATAAGCCATCGCATAACTTTAGCCTTTCTTGCCACTTTTTACCTCCTTTTTTCTTTCAAAGGGGAATCCAAGTTCTTCAAGAAGCCTTAAAGCTTCATAATCAGTTTTTGCGGTTGTTACAATTGCTATATCCATACCGAAATTTACTTTTACCTTATCTATATCAACCTCTGGAAAAACTATATACTCCTCGAGCCCAAAATTGTAGTTTCCTCTTCCATCAAATGAATTTCTTTTTAAACCTCTAAAATCTCTCACCCTCGGTAAGGCAAAGGTTATTGTTCTGTCAATAAATTCATAAGCCCTTTTTCCTCTTAACGTTACCTTAACTCCTATGGGCATTCCTTTTCTTAACTTATAAGCTGCAACATGTTTTTTGGCTCTTCTTATACTTGGCCATTGTCCTGTAATATTAGCCACTTCCTTCTGAATTATCTCTATTAATTTTGGATCGTTTACTGCTTCCCCATATCCCACATTAACAACTACTTTTTCAATTCTTGGAACCTCAAAGGGATTTTTATATTTGAATTCCTTCATTAACTTTGGTATCACATTTTTTCTATAATGTTCAAGTAATCTTGCCATTTTTACACCTTATCTATTGTTTCATTACATTTTTTACAGTATCTAACTTTTTTTTCTCCTTCAAACCTAAATCCCACTCTTGTTTTTTTTCCACAATTAGGGCATAAAAGTGAGACATTTGATATATGAATGGGTGCAGGCATTTCAACTATTCCATGGGGTCTATCAGCACTTATAAACCTTCTATGCCTTTTTACTATATTTACACCCTCTACTATTACTCTTTCTTTTTCCGGTAAAACCTTAATAACTTTACCAATTTTTCCTCTATCGTCTCCTGATATAACCATGACCTGGTCACCTTTTTTGATTTTCCTTGCCATTTACCATACCTCCGGAGCAAGAGAAACAATTTTCATAAATCTTTTTTCCCTTAATTCTCTTGCTACTGGACCAAAGACTCTTGTTCCCTTTGGCTCTCCACTTGGATCAATAATAACTGCTGCATTATCATCAAATCTTATTGTTGAACCATCTTTCCTATTTATTTCTTTTTTTGTTCTAACAATTACAACCCAAACCTTTTCACCTTCCTTTATCTGTGAGCCTGTTCCTATTTTTTTGACAGTTGCTCTGCATATATCTCCCACAGTGCCATATTTTCTTGAACTCCCGCCAAGAACCCTAATTACCATTACTTCAAGAGCACCTGTATTGTCAGCAACTTTAAGTCTTGATTGCTGCTGTATCATTTTTCCCCTCCTTCTTCCTCAAATCCTGGTGCCCTTTCAATTATTTCAACAACTCTCCATCTTTTCAATTTTGAAAGCGGTCTTGTTTCCATAATTCTTACCTTATCTCCTATTTTACATTCATTTTTTTCATCATGAGCATAGAATTTTTTCCTTTTCTTTATTTCCTTTTTATACAAAGGATGCCTCACCCGTCTTTCTACAAGCACAACGACGGTTTTATCCATTTTATCAGAAACAACTATACCGGTAAATTCCTTCCTTTTTCCTTTCATGGTTGTTTTAAAAGTTAAATTATAAGAGTTTATTTTTTAAAATTCAAGTATAGAATTATAACAAAATTTTTTTCAAAAATCAAATTTCTATAATAGCTTGACTTTTGTAAAATTTTTTTTTAAAATTGTAGGTTGAAAATTTTTAATTTAAAATAATAAAATATTAGAATACTATGAAAACGATTAGATGGGCTTTAATTTTGATCCTCAGTGGGGGATGCTTTTATTATTCCCCAGAGTCGGATCCTTATAAAATAGAAATTCCTATTGAAGAAACTATGAATAAACCTGAGCTTCAAAAGGTTTCACTTATATTGGAAGTAGTGGATGCAAAAACCATGCAAAATATCCCAGATGTTAAACTGGTTATACTTGGTACCCCTTTACCGCCTTATACTCTCGAAAAGGGAAAAAAAGAATTAATAATTCCTCCCGGAAGATACAGATTTAAATTTTCTGCTAAAAATTATAAAGATGTAATTAAAGAAATTAATGTTTTTCAAAATACATCACTTACCTTTTATCTTGAAAAAGAAGAGGTGGAAAAATGATTTTAAAACTGTTTATTGTTTCATATCTTGTATTATTTGAGGGATATTCAAAACTTTTTAAGTTTGTGAGACCCGTTAAAAGTGTTGCTATCGGTAATCCTGATATTCTGGGAATGAGACTCCTTTCTGACCGAGAAGTTTTACTGAATGCGATGAAGGAAGGTGTAACAAACATTATAATTTTTACAGACAGGGGAACACAGGAAATAGAGTGTGTAATAAAAAAGAGAGATCCTCTCCAATTTTATAAACCTAAAACCTTAAGAACTGATGTTTGGGTTCTTGAAGTGGAAAGAAGCATTAATACTGATTATGGTTGGGAGTGGCTAAAGCAAATCGGATTTTCAGAATATAAAATTCCAGAAACTTTTCCTCTCGATATAGGACCAATAAAGAGAACAACTAATTTATCAAGTACACTTAATTTTCTTGAGGAAAAAGGTGTATTGAAAATCTTATCCAATCCATCCCTTGTGGTTCTTGAAGACAAAACATCAGAATTTCTGAGTGGCGGAGAGATACCTGTAGTGATAGCACAGGCACTTGGAACTGCTACTATTGAATGGAAAGAATACGGTGTAAAACTTAAAATTTCAGGTAAACTTGATGATGAAGGTTATATAATATTAAATTTGGAACCAGAAATTTCTGATCTTGATTATGCAAATGCTGTTACTTTTCAAGGAGCTGTTGTACCAGCTATAAGGAAGAATAGTGCAAAAGTTGAAGTTAAACTCTTACCAGGTGAGAGTATTCTGATAGGGGGCTTAAAAAGAAAAAATGTTCAGGAATTTAGAAGTTATTTACCAATCCTCGGTAAAATTCCTTTACTTGGGAAGCTACTATTTTCAAGGGTTACTCGTAATGATGTTATAAAGGATGTGGTTTTTATTGTCACGCCTTATGTATTACCCTATGAAAGAGGAGCAGCACAGATTCATATTTTTAAAGGGACAAAAACAAAGGAATTTTATATTCCTACAAAAATTATTGATGGTAATACCTATTTTGAACTTTCAGATTTATTTAAAAAAGAACTTGATATTGGATATAAATGGATAGAGGAAGGAAAGTTGGCTGAAATAAATTTTGGTAAAAGACAATCTTTCTTATCAGTTGAAAAGTCAACTCTTGAGATGGATGGGGTTGCTTTTCCGCTTCAGCCTGAGGTAAAAATTATTGATAAAGTTTTATTTGTTCCCTTTTCCTTTTTTGAAACGATAGGTTTATCAGGATTTTGGGACCCTTACACAAATGATTTCTATGTTCTTGAGACCTTGAAAGAAAAAGAGTAGTTATGAAGAAATATGCTTTGATAGGTGCAAAGGGAGGTGTAGGGGTATCTGTTTTGTCCTCACTTTTATCTTATGAAATTTCTCTGAAAAAAAAGAGTGCACTTTTAATTGAAGCAGAAAATCACGGGGATCTTCCCTACATTTTCGGCTCAGATTCAAAGAAGAGTTTTAAAGAAGCCCTTGATAGTTTCAAAAAGGAGAAAAAGTTTAAAGGTGAATTTATATACGGTTATTCTTCTTATCCCTCAAAACTTCATATGATATTTTCTAAAACTGGTGAAATATGGGATAAGGAATACGAATTTATAAGTCCCTTATTAAAGAGAATTGAGCCTGATTATGATTATGTGCTTTTTGATTGTGGGCACACCATTGATGAAAAAATTTTGAATATTCTTGATGTTGTGGATCTAATTTTTGTTGTAATGAAAAATGATTTTCTATCACTTGCAAAATCAAAGAATTTAAGGGAAATTTTCAGATTAAGGTATTATCCTCCCCAGAAGATAGAATATGTAATAAACTTCTTTAATGAAGAGGGAATTTCTCTTGAAGAAATAGAAAAGATTTTGGAAAAAGAGGTTCTTTTTATTTTACCGGAGGATGAGTCAGTTTTAAGTATTACTGAATTTGGTTTTGATACAGGCAAGGAAAAGATCTCACAGGTCATTAAAGATAAAATTAAGGAGATTTCAAGTTTTATTTTAGGTGAATTAAAGAGGGAAGATTTTTTGGAAAAGAGGAAAGAGGTAAAAAGAGATTTTTTAAGTGGTATTTTTAAAAGAAGGAAAAGAGAAGATAAAGATGAGAAAAAAGTAACAGAGGTAGTAGCTGAATCAAGACCAGTTGAGAGTGTTATAGTGGAAGAAGTTGTAGAAGAGGTTCCTTTTGAAGTAAAAAAGTTAATCCATGCACATATTATCAGAGAAATGACATTATCTGGTGAACTTACAGCAACAGTGGAGAGTGCTGCATCGAGAGAAGAAATTAGAAAAAAGGTGGAAAAGTTAATAGTGGAAAAATTGGATGAATTTAATATTCCTTTACCGTCTCAAGAGGTTAGAAAAAAATTTGTGGAGGATATGATAAAAGAAATACTCGGACTTGGTCCACTTGAAGATCTTCTTGCTGATCCTGAGGTTACTGAAATTATGGTTAATGCTCCTAATAAGATTTACATAGAAAAAGGAGGAAAAATTTATTTGACTGATAGAAGCTTTTTCAATGAAGCTCAACTGAGGATGGTGATAGAAAGAATTGTTGCACCAATTGGAAGAAGGGTTGATGAGGCTTCCCCTCTATGTGATGCAAGATTGCCTGATGGTTCAAGAGTAAATATAACACTTCCTCCTGTTTCTATTGACAGTCCCACGATAACTATAAGAAAATTTAGGAAAGAACCATTCACCTATAAGGATCTCATTAATTTTGGTTCTATAGCAGATTTTATGGTTGATTTTTTAAAAGCTTGTGTATATGTAAAGAAAAATATAGTTGTGGCAGGTGGAACTGGTTCAGGTAAAACAACCCTTTTAAATGTTTTATCTTCATTCATTCCTGAGGATGAAAGGATAGTCACGATTGAAGATACTGCTGAGCTGAGACTCCAGCAACCTCATATAGTAAGACTTGAAGCAAGACCACCCAATATAGAGGGAAAAGGAGAAATCACAATAAGAGATCTTGTTAGAAATGCTTTAAGAATGAGACCCGATAGGATAATAGTTGGTGAGTGTAGAGGAGGAGAAGCACTTGATATGCTCCAGGCTATGAACACAGGGCATGAGGGGTCATTAACAACAGTTCACGCAAACTCACCAAGGGATACATTATACAGGCTTGAAACAATGGTTTTAATGGCTGGAACTGAGCTTCCTGTTTCAGCAATAAGAAATTACATTGCTTCTGCCATTGATTTTATAGTTTTTGTAGAAAGAATGAGAGATGGAAAAAGGAGGGTTACAAAAATATCAGAGATTACAGGTATTGAGGGAGATATAATAACAATGCAGGATATATTTATTTTTAAACAGAAGGGGGTCTCCGAAAAAGGTGAGATTATAGGTGAATTTATGGGGACTGGAATAAGACCAAAAGTTCACGAAGAGTTTGAAATTAAGGGTGTTAAAATTGATCAGAGTATATATTATAAAGGGAGGAAAGAGGAATCATGGTAACTTTAATTCTGATTATCCTTTCAATTATAGGTGCTATTTATATTTTAATAATTTTTCTTGAAGAATTCTTTATCTATTATATAAGGAATATTCAGCAAAAACTGGATCCTGCTGATTTTCCTGTTAAAAATTTTATTTTACTTGAATTCAGAGTTTTGTTTGCTCTCTCCATTATTACATACCTCTTTCTTGGTAAAAATCTTGTTACAAAAATTTTTGTTATAGTTTTATTTGCGGTTCTTATAATTATTTTCTTCCCTCAGTATGCTTATACGATAAGGAATAAATGGATAGAGAAATTTAATGACCAACTGGAGGAAGGGATGAGATTAATTGTGAGTGGATTGAGGGCTGGTCTTGGTTTTAATCACTGTTTAAGGATAGTTGTTCAGCAGATGCCTCCTCCAATGAAAACAGAATTTAAAAGGGTTCTTGATGAGGTTTCTCTTGGGGTACCTCTTGAGGAAGCTCTTCATCATCTGGAAGAAAGGATTCCTTCAAGAGAACTTAAAATATTTACAAGTGCGGTAATTTTGCAGAGGAAAACTGGCGGTTCTCTTGTTGATGTTCTTTCAGGTATAGCAGATACAATAAAAGCAAGAAGAAGATTGAAAAGAAGGATAGATACCCTTACTGCGGAAGGAAGGTTATCAGCAATAGTCCTTACTCTTTTACCCCTTTTTTTGTTAATTTTATTAAGAATAACACAACCAGACCTTTTTGCCCCCATGCTTGAAGAACCTATCGGTATTTTAATGCTTTTTATAGCAGCATTGCTTGATTTAATAGCAGCCCTTTGGATAAGAAAAATAATTACTATAGAAATATGATACTTTTAATTTTTATATTATCTTTTATTGCTTTTTATTACCTTGTTCTCTCTTTTATTCCTTCACCTGAAGAAGTTGCTTTATCTTCACGTCTTGAGAGATTAAGGAGAAGGAGGGTTAGAATTGAAATTGCCTCAAAAATTCTTGCTTACTTGGCCCCCTTTGCCGAGATAATTGTTAAGATTTTAAAAAGATATCTACCAGAGGATTATTTACATTCTCTTGAAAGGAAAATGGAAATGGCGGGAGAAAGAGGTAAACCTGTGGAAGCAGTTCTTATGGAAAAAGTAATAAGTGGTTTTGTATTTTTTGTTGTTTCAATTATAATAATGATGCTTATTTTTAATGCACCTTTTTCTTTCAGTCTTGTTATGGGATTTGTAGTTCTTTTTGTGGGATTTTTTTATAAGGATTTTAGTTTAAACCAGGAGATAAAAAGGAGACATTATTTAATACAAAAAGATCTTGGTGATGCATTAGACCAATTAAACACAGCAGTACAGGCAGGTTTGGGATTCAATGCAGCTTTTCAGTATGTAACAGAAGCCATGCACCCATGTCCACTCAGAGAAGAATTTGCCTTAATGCTCTCGGAGCTTAGATTAGGTAAAAAAAGGACTGAGGCTTTAAGAGCCCTTGCTGATAGAACTCAACATCCAGATCTTACACTTGTAGCAATTACAATAGCCCATGGTGAGGAGCTTGGTGCACCAATAACCCAGACATTAGCTTCTCTTGCTGATGAAGTTAGAAGGAAGAGATGGGATCAAGCAGAAGAAAAAGCTGCAAAAACCCCTGTTCTTATAGTAATACCCACAATTCTTTTAATTTTGCCTACAATATTTATTATAATTTTTGGTCCTTTTGTTTTATATTATCTATTCGGAGGAGGTATGTAAAATGAAAGGTTTTTTATTTTTTATAATACTTATAAATCAGAGCCCTGAAGAAAGGGCTGATCTTTACATAAAGCTTGCTGATTATAAAAATGCTGTAATGGAATATTCTGATTTGATTTTTAAAAAACCTGAAGATAAAAAATTAAGAGAAAAACTCTTATTCAGTGCAAATAAATATATTGAAAAAAATTCTCTGAAAATTGATAAAAAAATTTTGGAAAAAGCTTTATTTAAATATAATAACGGAGAACTTGATTCTGCCTTATATCTATCAAAAATTTTATACGACAAATTTTATTTTGATCCTGAAATAATTAATTTTTACCAAAAATGTTTATGGACTGTTGATACTTTAAGGAAGCTTTATTCGCTTTTAATTAATACTGAAAGGAGAAAAGACTATCAGTCAGCCCATAAGCTTGCCCTTGAGATTAAAAATATTTATCCCAGTTACCCTGAAATTGAAGAAAAAATCAATTATTACTTTAGCAAAATACCGAAGGTTGAAGAGAAAAAACCCTTGACAGTTGAAAGAAGGGAGGTAGTGAAAAAACCTGTTGAAAGACCTGTTGAAGCTGAAAAGGCTATTAAGGTGGAAGAAGATGTTCAGGCAAAAGTTCAGGAACTTTATAAAAGAGGTGTTTCACTTTACAGTGAGGGAAAATTAGAAGAAGCAAGGGAAATTTTTAGAGAGATACTAAAAATTGATCCTCAAAATACAAAGGTAAGGAGAAATCTTGCAGTTATAGAGGAAAGATTAAGGGGGAGGAGATAATGGAAAGAAGAAACTTTATTATTACAGGGCTTTTTATATCTGTAATTTCTTTAGTTATTCTATTATATTTCTTTGGAAGGTGGGTCTTAAATGAAACAAATAGATGGCTAACAAGTGATGCGGAAAATTTTTCCAATGCAGTTTTTAGCAGTCTTGTGGAAAGTATAAAAATTCCCTGGGAAACAGGAGATGAGATAAGTTTAAGTTACATTGTATCTCGTATGAAAAAGGAAAATAGAGATATCGAAGAAATTTCAATAATTGATAGAGAAAATACTATAATTGCCCATACGAATACTGACTATATTTTGAGTAAATTTAAATTTCCAGATGAAGCCCCCTTTGATTTAAGAGGGGTTGGTTTTTCAATAAGGAATGATAAAGTATATATATATAAGCCCACTTTAAGCACCCTTGGTGATACTTTAGGTTATATATACCTTACATTAAAACCAAGATCTTTAAGAGAGGGAAGAGATTCTCTAAGAAGAATCCTTTTTCTTTTTGTTGTAGCGCTCTCTGCTTTATTTCTTTTTTTATCTGCAATACTTGTTTTTATTTCAACACCAGTTGAGAGAAGGAAAATAATTTTTGAACCCAAATATTCTGATTTCCTTTCTTATCATATTCCTGAATCTGGTGGATATAAACCAGAGGGATGGTCCCTTTATCCTTTTTATGAAAAAGGAGAAATTCCAAATATTTTTTATAAAGTTTTTAGAATTTCTCCTGAAAGATGGGGAATCTTTAGTTTCCAGATAATAAGTGGTGGTTATACCTGGTCAATTTTATTTCCCTTTATAAATTCTTTTCTCGATAAATACCTTTTCACAGAGGAGGACCCTTTTGTTGTTTTGAAAAATTTGCAGGATGAATTTTCAAAGCTTATGATAAATGATGGTATTGTTGAGGGTTCTCTTTTATTTTTTGATGAGGAAAAAAGTAAAATAAGAGGGGCAAGTTTCGGTGACCATATTCTTTATAGAAAAAGAAATAATGAAATCCTTCCCGTCTATGAACCAGCAAGATTTTATGATTTTTCAATCAGAGCTTCAGAGGTAAGATACTTTGAAATTGAAAGAGAAGACTTTTTAATTTTAGTTACTGGTAATTTTTACAGATGGTTTAGATTTAATGAACTTATTGAAAAAATTAAAGATATAAGGGATGAAGAGGATATTAAAAAAGTTATTGAAAATTTTAAATTTTTGTATGAAGAAAGTAAAATTAAAGAAGGCATTTTGCTTTTATTCTTAAAGAAAATAAAGGAGGTAGAGGGATGAATTTATTTGTCTTTTTTCTTTTATCCCAAACTATTTCAACACTTGTAGGAGGAGATTATATAAAGTCTTTTCCTTCTGGAAAATATATATACGAGGTTTCTCAGAGAGGTGTTGCTATTATAAATGTAGAAAACCCACAGGATCCTTTTACCGAATATGAAATACCAACACAAGGAATATCCATGGATCTTGCAATCTCAGGTAATAATCTTTATATTCTTGATTCACAGGAAGGAATTATAGTTTATTCTTTAAAAGAGAGAGTGAAGAAAAATACATTCAAAGTTAAAAATGCAAATTCAATTATTTCAATTCCTCCTTACTTATATGTCGGGACATCTGATGGTTTTATTGAAATATACGAAGTAAACGGATTTAATTTAAAGGGAAAAGGTAAAATTAAGTTAAATGGGCCCCTAAATTCAATTCAAATTGCTCCACAGGGATTAGTAGCACTTATTTCTGACTCAATTTTATCTCATATAAAATTTTTGAAAGAAGGTAACATAACCGTAGGTGAAGAATATGTATCTCCATCAAAGCTTACAAAATTTTTAGTTCTTGATACCCTCATTTTATTTGGTAAAAAGGAGGGAGGATTTTACCTTGGAAAGTTTTCAAAACCCTTTATAGAGATAGTAAAGGAAATTATTCCAACCTACGTAATTACAGGTCTTCAGATCTATGGATCCCAGGTTTTTGTGGGAACAGAGGATGGAAGGTTATATTTACTTAGTTACCCTGATTTGAATATTATTTCAACAGCCCAATTGGTTGGTCAGATTAATGATTTTGTTGCTATTGGTAATATACTTATGGCTTCAGTTGGAAGAGCTGGTATTTCTGTTTTAAGATTACCAGAGCTGGAAGAGATCAAAACTCTTGGTGGTTTTGGTTCCCTTGTATCTGCCAATATAATGACGAGGGAAGTACTTTATCTTCTTGATCCTCTTCTTGGAATAAGATTTATATCTTTCTTCTCTCCCCATGATCCTCAAAAAGAAGAAGAAACTGAGCTTTTTGGAACTTTTGTGAAAATTTTAAAATTTAAAGATTTGATAATAGCAGCAATAAGAGAAGGTGGAATATGGATTTTAAATGCTGATAGAATAAATGAGATAAGAGGGTTTCTCCCAATAGAAGGTTTTGTGAATGATTGTATAAACATTGAAAATAAAATTTTTGTTGCAACTGAGAAGGGTATTATTGGTCTTGAATATAAAGATGGAAAACTATCTGAAACTTTTAGTATTAAGACAGATACAAAAACTTTAAAGTTAATTCAGATTGGTAAAAAATTTGCAAGTCTTCAGGAAAATGGTCTTTTTATTTATGATTATGACGGTAAAATCATAGAACACAAAATGGACATCTCACCTTACTTATACACCTTAAGAGGTAGAGAGGTTTTTGTATGTGATATGACTGGGAAACTTTACAAATTTGAAGAGACACTTCAAAATATGAGTTTTCTTTTTTCTATAAAAGTTCCTGTTACTGATTTTGTTGTTGGTAAAAACGAAATATATGTTGCCGATGCAACTAATAAAATAAGAGTTTACTCAATACCCGCAAAAAATTTGAAGTTCAGTTTTGATTTACCTGAGCCAGTTTATTATTTAAAAATGAAGTATCCTTATCTTTTTATCTATGGTGTTAGTGATAGAATTTTCATATATAATGTTGGGAAAGATGTACCTGAGTTTGTAAATAGTATAAGAACGAAGAAAAGTATAAGATCACTTGATTTTTCGGAATCAGGTATTTATGTTGGGGAAGAAAGATTTATAGAAACTTACAGATTCTATAGATTTGAAGCACCAACAGAAATCTCATATTATTTAACTTACGGAGAACTTTACAGAGCGGTGCCTTTGAAAGAAGATAATGTCCTATATATTGCTGGAGGTTCTTCGGGTTTAATAGGAATTGATTTAACAAATATTTATTCTCCTGAACTCTTCTTTCATCACATACCTTCAGAAGGAGTAACTTATGATATTCTGATTTCTCAGAGGTTTTTAATATGTGCTAACCTTGAAGGAGGAATAGAGGTTTTTGAGCTTCTCTCTAATAAAAAACCTAAGTTTTTTACAAAAATTAAAGGTGATGTTCTTTCAATTGATGTAGTTAATAATACTTTTCTGGTTGCTGGAGATAGAACGGGTATTATAAAGGTTTATGATATGCGTGGCGGTGTGTTCTCACAGATTTCCGAATTTTCGGAATTAAAATTTCCGGTACTTGATCTTGAATCATTTGGTAATTATGTTTATGCTTCTTTTGGAGATGAAGGTATAGGAATAATTGATATGAGTGTTCCCCATTTCCCAAGATTGAAAAAAATAATAAATCCCGGATTTCCTGTATTTAGATTGAAAATTCTTGATGATCGGGTATTTGCCATATGTGGTGCTTATGGTGTGATTGAGTATAAATTAAAAGAAGATGGAGATTTAATTTATTTAAATCATATAGATACTCCCGGAAATGCCCAAGATGTAAATAAAATGGAGGATTATTATTTAATTTCTGATACTTATGGGCTTGAAATATATAGAAGGAGGTAAAAAATGAGACCAAATGTAAGGAGACTTTTAATAGCCTTATCTTTGGCTGGGATAGCTTCTCTTTTATTAATAAGCTATATTCAGGATGTGGAAAGGAAGACTTTAATGAAGGGTGCCCCTGAGAGAGTTCTTGTAGCAAAAAAAGATATAAGCTCAAGAACAATTATTTCAGAAGATCTAGTGGAATACAGGGAAATTCCTAAACCATTTATAGAACCACTTGCGGTTTCAAATATTGGTGAAATTATCGGAATGGTTGCAATTACTGATATAAGGAAAGGGGAACAAATAACAAAAAATTTACTCTTACCTTTACAGACTTGGACAGTTCTTTCTTCCCTTATACCTGAAGGTTATAGAGCTATAACAATTCATGTAGATGAGGTTTCAGGAGTCGGAGGGTTAATACTTCCTGGAGATGAGGTAGATGTAGTAGCAACCTTTTCTCTTGAAGATTTAAGGAGATACATTCCAGAACAAGAGCTTGAACGATATTTAAGAAGTCCTCAGCTTTACAGGGTAAAAGGACCATATTCTTCTTTTGCGACAATTACATATAAGGCAGTTAGGGTACTTGCAGTTGGAAGATCACTTCTTGCTTTACCACCAACAGTTACAGAGAAAAAAACTGGTTTTATGGGAATGCCAGAAACATATGAAGCGGGAAGTGTTTCATCTGTGACTTTTGCGGTTCCAAAGGAAATCGCAAAAGAACTTGCTCTTCTTGAAAAAGTTGCAAATATTAGACTTGTTTTGAGGTCTGTGAGAGAGATAAAACTTCCGGGTGAAGATACAATAATAGAGAAACCATTAACTGTATTTGATATTTTAGAAAAATATACTCCAAAGCCAAAACCCAAAAAAGTTGCGAAGGCAGCACAAACCTCCCAGGTTTCTCCTTATTCTTATATAAATATATATAAAAGAACGGATTTGGAACAGGTAAAACTAAGAGGAAGTGAAGTAGTTGAACAAAAACCTTGGGAAGAAGGAAGAAGGGAAAGATTTGAACCTGGTAAAATTATGGAAACCTTTATGGGTTCTTATATGAAAGGAATAGAAAATGTTTTAAAACAGGCAGGTGTTAAAGTCCCTGCTAATTTACAAGTTCCCTGCGATACCTGTTTCTGATAAAATATATTAAAAAAATAAGTCCTGAAAAAATAGTTAAAAGATTTGAATATTTTGTAAAAAGGAAATCGAAAACTGAAGCCTTTTTAACTTTTTTATCTTTTATAGGTTTAAGATTTTTCTTTGAAACTTTATTAGAATCTGCACATGCTGTTGAAAATAAGTTTGATTTTATTTTACATTTTTACCTCTTTTTTGTAGCGCTTTTCATTTTGATTTATATTTATTTAAGGTTTTTTTTTGAAAAAGAATTTATATTTAAACTTATATGTTATGGTTTTTTTATTATAATACTTCCACCTTTTGTTGATTACATACTATCAGCTGGAAAAGGTTTTGTTTTGAGCTATTTAACAAAAACTTCACAAATACCTACTATATATTTTTCTCTCTTTACTTCACCTTTCACAGTAACCTTTGGTGCAACACCGGGAGTTAAAATTGAAGTTTTAATTATTGATTTTTTTCTTTCTATTTATATTTTTTTTAGATTAAGTGGAATTAAAAAGAAGGTAATACCGATTTTAAATTTTTTTATCTTTCCTTTTTTCCCTCTTCTTTTGAGCTCAATTTTTGCTATAGAAGAACTTTATTATTATTCACTTGTTACACCAATTTTTATTGCAAAGCCTACAATTCCAAATCTTTTTTTTATAATAATAATCTTAGTTCTTTCTTTTTTTGCTTTTAAGGAATATTTCCCAGAAAAAGTAAATATTTTTTCCTTTATATTTTCTTTTATAACTCTTTTAGTAATTGTTTTATATTCTATTAAAATTAGTGAATTTGTTCCGAGATTTCTCTTTTTGCCTGGTAATATCCTTTATATTATATTACAAACCCTCTCGGTGTTTTTTTTATACATATCCTTTAATAGAGAAAAACTATACATTTTACCTTTAATCCTGTCCTTTCTCTTGATTTCTATCCAATCTTCAGCTACAATAGTTGCTTTTTTTGTTTTTTCAGTATGTTTTTATGTTTACAGAAATTATCCCTTCCTATATAACTTTTTGTTTTTAATTTATTCTTTAATTATAGGACTTACTTTCTTTGCTCTTGGAAGTAAAATTCCTTTTCCTGATTTTAAAAATCATATTTTCAGATTATCAGCCGATTTCTATAAGAAAGAGAAAAAATATGCTAAAGCAATTAATCTTTTATCAAGGATTTCCAAAAAGGAATTCTATGATTACTTTAAATTATCAGAGTTATCTTTTTTAAATGGGGATTTTGTAGATTTTGATATTTTTCTTGAAATAGCACAGATTAAATATATTTCAGCCCCTCCTCACTATAGATCAATAGATCAGCGGGTAGATTTCTGGAAACTGGAAAAGGAAAGATTTTTAAAAGAGAAAGATTACTCCCTTTTATATATGACAGCACTCTCTGTTTTAAATCCAAGAGTTGAAAGTGAAAATATACTTAAATTTCTTTATGAATTGAGTGATAATATTGAAGAGAGAGAAAAATTAAAATTAAAAAGATTCTTATCTATATATGGGTATAAAAAGTTTTCCACATACCCTTGACAGGAAAAATTTTTTTATGTATAATAATAATGAGCTTAAGATAGTGGGAGGCAAAAATGAAAGTAATAAAATTAATATATAACGAAAGGGGTGAGGCCGCAGTTGAATATGCGGTCTTGATAGGAATTTTTGGATTTCTTGGTATTTTTCTATTAAATTATGCTCTTTTCCTCCTCGGAAGTGATCTTCTTTATAAATGGTATAATTTTTTTTACAGATTAAAACCATGAAAATCATAAAAAGGGAAGAGGGTGCTGCTGCTATCGAGTATGCTCTTATTATAGGAGTTATTGCCCTATTTTCTTACGCAGCCTGGAAAATGTTAGGTTTTGTTTTAAGACTTGTTGTAATGAGGCTTTTATATGTTTTATTATGGTAAAAAGGAGGTGTAAGGTATGAGTAAAAAGAGAAAAGGTCAGGTAATGGTAGAGGCAGCAATTGGTATGGCTTTATTTTTGATGCTTACTCTTGGTGCCATTGAAACAGCGAGATTTGCTTTGAGGAGAATTCAGATTACTTATGCATCCTTTCAGGCAAATAGGGTTGCTATTGTTAATAAGGGTGATACGACTGCTGTTAGAAAGGCACTTCAATCTATTTCAACACACATAAAAGATGCTAAATTTGAATTAAAGGATGAAGGAGATGAATACTCTTTAGTTGTTAGAAAAACCTTTCACCCCTTGATTCCTTTTGTTAATGTGGATTCATTAGTTTTTGTAGGTTATTCAAGACTTACAAAAGGTCATTTTCAGAATAAGGAATTTCCTTATAAATATAAAGGTTACAGCACATATTATCCTGCTTTATGGAATTCTTCAGATATGGAAGATGAAAAGGAAGCTGGAATTTTAACTTATGACAGGTATTTAAGGGCTTTTATAAGGTGTGAGAATAATAGGTATGAGAGATGGAATCCCGGGTGGGGACCTTTTGGGGAATATGGTGGTGGAGGTGAAGCAGAAGTCAAGGTTGGTGGAAAGGATGAACATAATGATCCTTTTCATCTTGGAACATGGTATCCTCCTTATGGAATTTTGAGAAATAAGAATCCTGAGAAGGATAGAACAGGAAATCAGGCTTTAATTGACCAGTATTATTTTGTTGAAGCAATGTTAATAGGACCATCTTTTTCTCCCTTTTTGACTTTTTATCCTGAAAATAAACCTTACTGGTCAAGGGCAATTACTGGATTTGGTCATGGTAATAATATAAGTAAGGGTAGTGATGCTCATCCTTACAGGGGGGATTTCCTGGAATATTTTTATTCTCAGGGATATGCTATACCCGGATGGTTTGGTTTCTGGCCAAGGTATGAGGCATTGTGGTGGACACCTGTTGGTTGTGCTGACCTTGTTACAGGAATTTACTATATAGGAATGGGTAATCAGTGGTTTTCAGATCCATGGGGAGAGTATTACAAAGATGAGGACAATTATATTTCAGGATGGGGAACAGCATATGCTGATGCCTGTTGGGATCCGATTGATACTCCATGGGGATGTATTCCTGGAGCAGGAGTTGGTGATGATTTTCAATTTACAATTTTTAATGGATGGTTTGCAAATTACAGGGGAACTGGCTCACCCTGGGATTGGAAAGGAACAAGGAGACTTTACGATGCTGCCTTTTATGTAGCTACTTTTAATGAGATTGAATGGATATATATGGTTGAAGGTTTTATGGTAGATCATCCTGATCATGGAAAATCTCTTCCTTTTAAGGATGATTTAAGGGGATGGGGGACAAAGTGGGATTGTTTATGGTATGAGAGCCCATGGGATGAGTGGGATGGCACAGAAAAACAATAAGGAGGTGTAATATGAAGAAAAGAAAAGGTGCAATTTTAGTTTTTGGTATATTTTTTATGTTGATAGTTTTTGCTGTAATGGGTTATGTTTATGAAATGGGAAGAATGACAATTGCAAAGATGAGGGCACAGAATGCAGCTGATGCATCTGCTATGGGAGCTCAAACTGTTCTTTCCAATTTAAGGAATATAGCAACAACTCATTATATGACAGCAGATCTTTTCAGAAGAATTGCAGTTACGACAACATCAAGAGATTTTCCCTTAAGTATGCCATGGTTATATATAGGTCTTATAGGATATTCCTGGTATAAGAAAGATCTTTTTGTTAATGATTTACCGGATGAAACTGCTGCAAACTTTGTTAAACTTTATCATTTTCTTTTCCATATTCAGGATTTTGCTGTTACAAGAATGCTTGCTGCTTATGATTCCAAAATATTTTTCAGAGATTTTATAAAAGAGGAAGCAGAAAATCATTTTCCAGTTACAAGAAATAGAATGAAATGGGTTGCGTGGTTTATGAGTTACTTTAATTTATATGATGAGAATCAGGTTGAAGGTAATGAAATTGGATGGGTCAATCTAAGATTTGATAAGGAAGGTCCAGGGTGGGCTCCACCTGGTTTAAGGGTTGATTATGGTGAGGAAGTTGATGGGCCTCACCCCCATAGAAGAATAAGAAATAAGCAGGATGAGATTGAAATGAATAAAAAACTTGGTAGAGCTTACAGTGAAGCTTATGTCGTTATACCACCTTCAAATTTTTTGATGAGGACTTTTGTTTCAAGAAACTGGGGTAAGATTGGTGCTATTAAAGAACCTTTCAGTTTTCTTGAAGGTTTTCCATTTGTTGTGAGGAGTGATGCTGCTTCTGGTCCTAAAGAAATTCCTATAAGAATAGGACTTCCTGAAAATATACCTTTAATAAGCTCACTTTCTGAAGATGGATACTGGAGTTTTCCACAGCTTATACCTACGATAAGAGTAGAAGGTAATAACCCAATTGAGGGTCAATGGCCTTATCATTAAATAAAGGGGGTTTTAAAATGAAGGGTAATAAGATAAAATTAAATAAGAGGAAAGGAACATTTCTTGTAGAACTTGCGATCATACTTCCTATTTTTGTTTTACTTTTATCCTGGATTTTTATGTTAGGAATGATATTGCACAGGAAGCAGGTAGTTACACTTGCAGCAAGAGCAGGGGCTCAGTATGCTGTTTATCCTGATCCTGTTTATAGTGAGCGTATGGCAAAAATGGGTGTATGGATGGCTCTCTCTCAGGGTAAAAGAGATGAGGTTGAAAAGAGGGTTAAAGATGTTTTAAAAAGGAATGGTTTAAATCCAGATAAGGCAAAAATAAATATTGATTGGTTCCCTGTTCCTTTTGTTCCTCCTTTTAAAGAAGGAAGTGTTCAAAATCCTGGTCAAAACGGAAGAGCAACAGTTCATGCTCTTTACACAGACATGTTAGGTGGAAACAACTGTGAAACAAGATGCCATTCGGGACTTGTCAGACAGGAACTTAAGAGAGAGTTTGACGATGTTCCAAGGTATAGATACACAGAATACAGAATTCCATGTGATATATGGGTTGTTAGGGTAAGGGTGGAATATCCACTTGGAGAATCAATACTCAATCTTTTAAATCCCATATTTAGATCAGTAGGGTTTAGGGGTGATTTAAAACAAGGAAAAGCTATTGCAAGTTGTGCATTTCCTGCTCCTATGCCTTTTGTTCATGTTGTTTCAAAAACACCACCCTTATTTAAAGCATTATTTGACATTTCGACATACTTTAAGTAGAATATGAATATGATGAAAAAATTAATCTTAATGTTTTTTATAATTATCTTAAACTGTAAGTTTAATAATCCTTTATATCCAAAAGCAGAAATTATTGTATGGTGCGAACCCCAGGTTGTAACTTTAGTTTATGAAATTAAGCAAACTCCTATGGGAACAGAAATAACATTGACATATCCCAAGTTGCTCATCAGTTTTAGAGAAATATATGGTGGAACATATGGAATAATTGATTCATTAAGGGTTGATTACTATTATCCTGGTATAGATCCTGTAAGAGATTCTATAGTTGAAACATTACCTACTTATGCAAGGGGTTTTTCTTTTTATGTTCCATCTAATAATCAAGTAACGACGGAATTTGATTTAGTTACAGATGAAGTGGAAGATTTATTCAATCCTCTTAAGGGTGATTTTAAAGGTCCTATTAATGCCTTTTTAACCTTTTACGGAAAAGACGGGAATGAACATAATTTTAAACTTTTTTTAACCGTTACTTTACAAAAGGTTATACCTAATTGAATGGGTTCAAATCCCAAAAAACATAGGAGGTGTTAAAATGAAGTTTTTAAGGTGTGAGAGAGGAGCTACAGCAGTGGAGTATGCGATGATAATAGGGCTTATAGCCCTATTTGCTTTTGCTGCATATAGGGCTCTGGGACAGCAGGTTCAAAGGATAATAAGTCTAATGTGGAGGCAGATGACGAGTGCTTCTGCTGGTCCTGAATAATTTTTAAAATTTATGGGGTTCAAATCCCCTTTTCTTTTTTTTGATATGAAAGGTATTTTAGATTGTGAAAAAGGAGCAACAGCTGTCGAATACGCAATGATTATAGGGCTTATAGCCTTATTTTCATTTGCTGCTTATAGAGCTTTGGGTCAAGAAGTTTGGAGGATAATATATGAAATGTGGAGAAAGATGTCCAAGGATATATCAGCGGGGGGTGAATAAGAAAATGAAAAAGAAAAGTTTTTTAAGAGAAGAGAATGGTGCATCAGCAGTTGAATATGCGATGCTTATAGGACTTATTTCTCTTTATTCCTTTGCTGCTTATAGGGCACTTTCTAAAGTGACTTATCTGGTGATAAAAAATATGTGGAGTCAACTGACAAAAGCAGGGGGGTAATTATGAAAAGTTTTTTTAAGAAATATTATAAGAATGAGATTTTTAGGAAATATTATAAAAATGAGAAAGGTGCTACTGCTGTTGAGTATGCAATGATTATAGGTTTGATAGCATTATTTGCTTTTGCAGCTTATAAGGCACTTGGAAAAGAGGTACATAGGATAATTGTATGGATGAAGTTTAAATTTATGACTATCCATGCTGGTCCTGAATGATTTATGATATTATTAAATTTCAGATTGTTGGACTTGTTGTGATAATTTCTGTATATACAGATTTAAAATACGGTAAGATTTTTAATAAATTGACATTCCCTTTCTTTTTTACAGGATTTCTTTATAACTTTATGTTTAAAGGATTTTCTGGTTTAGTTTCTTCCTTTATAGGTTTTTTGGTATCTTTTATTCCCTTTTTTATTTTTTTTCAACTGGGTGGTGTTGGTGGTGGTGATGTGAAACTTCTTGCAGGTATAGGTTCCTGGGTTGGTTATCCTGAGGTTCTTTGGATTATTTTTATGACTTCTATTTCTGGTCTTTTTATATCTATCTTGGTGAGTCTTTTTAAGGGTAAAATTGAATTTGTTTTAAAGGGTGCTTTTAGGGAAGGAAAAGAAAGTGTTAGAAATTTTATCTTTTCTCTTATTGCAAAAAATCCAGAATTTTTGGATAAAAATAGGGAATTTAAACTTTATGTTCCCTATTCTTTAGCAATAGCATCTGGGACCTTTTTAGGTTTAATAATTAATTTTTCACTATGAGAGTTCAAATCTCCCTAACCCGCATATATAAAAAAGAAATTAAAAAAGCGGGTTTAAAAAAGATTTTTAGAATGGAGGTTTGAAGTATGTATTTATTCTTTCTTATATCTTTTATCTCTTTAAATGGAGATTTTAACAGGGTTTATACTCCTTCAAAAGAACTTTTAAAACCCTGTGCTAAGTATGCACCCTCTTATGCAACTGAAATTTTAAATTCTGAGTTTGGGAACAGTGTAGATGTATTATTTGGTAATTTTGGGTTTCCAAGACTTATTTCAAATTTTGAGCTCTCTGTTCCAGGGAAAAATGGACTTGAAAAAGCATATAACTTCTTGAGTTTGAAAGGGGAAGTATTAGGAATAGATTATAAGTATCTTTCCTTAATAAATAGTATAGAAGATGAGTTAGGTTATACTCATGTAAGTTTTGAGGAAGTTATAAATGGAATAAGAGTTGAAAATTCTTTTGTAGGAGTTCATATAAATAAGAGAGGTAATGTTTATTATGTCTCCTCTGATTACTTTCCTTATGATGGGACTCCTCTTAAAACTAATTCAAGAATAACAGAAAGAGAGGCTTTAAGTATTATTTATTCTGATTTAGGTTTGAAGGTTTTTCCAGAAGAGTATAAGAGCGAACTTGTTTATTATCCCTATGAAAATTCCCTTATTCTTGTGTACAAAATAAGGTTTGTTTCAGAAGATCCGCTTGGTGATTTTGTATATTATATTGATGCTATCAATGGTTCAATTATTGAGAGAAGAAATGAATTAAAATCTGTTTATGGCTATGTATATGGATGGTGTTTCCCAAATACCGGTGCTGACGGACTTCAGAAGTATCCAATGGCAAACCAGTATGTTTACATTGGTTCTTCAACTGCAACAACAAATTCAAGTGGATACTATTCAAGTTCAGCTTCTGGAAACATAACAGCTTATCTTGAAGGTCCCTATGTTAAAGTTTTTAACGATGATAATCCACCTGGAAGAGCAGTTTTTACTTCTTCTGGAGGGTCGGTAACATATAGTGTTCAAAACGTATCTTACATATGGGATAATACATCCACTTCAACTGGTTTAACAGGTGATGATCAGACAAAGCAGTTTACTCTTCCCTTTTCTTTCCCCTTCTATGGAAAGAATTATACATCAGTTTATATTTGCACAAATGGATTTTTAAGTTTTACTTCCAATTCAAACAAGTATACACCTGACCCTATTCCCAATACCAATGCTCCAAATGCTCTTATAGCTGTTTTCTGGAGAGACCTTAATCCTGCTGCAGGCGGTGGTTCAATAACCTATTATTCTGGTTCAGATAAGTTTGTTGTTACCTGGGATAACATTAAAAATTACAGTAATTCAAACAGACAGAGTTTTCAGGTGGTTTTGTATCCTAATGGTAATATAGAATTTAGATATAAGTCAATAACCAATGACTATACAACTACAATTGGTGTTGAAAATGAAAACGGAACAGCTGGTGTTACAGTTCCAACACCTTCAAATAATACTGCATATAGATTAGTTCCACAACAGGGTGGAGGAGGAAGTGAAGTTTCATGGGAGTGGAAGTATCCTTCTGACGAATCAACAGAGGGAAAACATACAACTGAGGTTATGGTGTTTTATCATGTGAACAAAATACATGATTTTTATAAAGGAACCTTCGGTTTTACAGGAATGGATTATCAGATCAAAGCAACTGTTTATTCTCACTCAGTGGACCAGCAGTATCAGGGAGCTAATGCCTATTATTACAATGGAACAATGCATTTTGGAAGGGGAAATTCAAGTTATCAAATTCAGAATATGGCAAGGTCTGCTGATGTTATATACCATGAATACACGCATGGAGTTGTAGATAAAATTTATGCAAATGCAGGTGGTTTGCCATATAGTGGACAGTCAGGCGCTATGAATGAAGCATGGGCTGATTACTGGGCATGCACTCAATCAGGTGACCCTGTTATGGGAGAATGGGTTATGCCATCCCAGTATCAGAGGAATTTACAGAATAACTATAAATATCCTGATGACTGGGTGGGGGAGGTTCATGATGATTCAAGAATTTATTCAGGTGCATTATGGGATTTCAGGGTCTATACTGATAAAACAACTGCTGATAGAGTAACATGGAGAGCTTATACCTATTATCCAAAAGACTTTCTTGCAGGTAGAAATGCAATGATTCAGGCTGATAAGGATCTCTATGGAGGTTCTCATGAAAGTCAAATAATTCAAGCTTTTGCAAGACACGGGATAGGTGGTTCAAGTGCACGGTATGATATGAGACAGGCTTCTTATTCTTGGGTTACAACTTCAACACCAACAGGAATAACAGGTGATGATCAAACAATCAAGTTCACCCTTCCCTTCTCATTCACTTTCTTTGGTTCCTCTTACTCCTCAGTATATGTATGCAGTAATGGATGGCTCTCCTTCACCTCAAATTCTACATCCTATACACCTCAGAAGATGCCCAATTCCACAGCTCCCAATGCAGTTATTGCTCCTTACTGGAGGGACCTCTATCCACCTGATACCACACAGGGTGCAAAGATAACCTATGCTTCTAATTCATCATATTTTGCTGTAACCTGGTATAAAATTAAGAATTATTCTAATGCTAACAAACAAACCTTTCAGGCAATACTTTACAAAAATGGAACAATAAGGTTTAATTATCAGACTGTTACTGATGAACAGATGACTTCAGTCGGAATAGAAGATGCAAATGGAGCTAATGCTTACCTTTATGCTTATGGAACAGGTAGTGTACTTCCAAGGAGTAACTCAGCAATAGAATTTGTTCCTCAATCCCAGGTTAGTGTCTTTGCATCATCTGGAGATAAGGGAGATATTAAGTTTATTGGTAACAGGGAAGCTTATGAACTTATTGAAAACCCCTATTCAAAATTTGATATATATGATATTACAGGTAGAAAGTTAAGTGTTTCAGAATTCAAGAAGATTAAAAATAAGGCTGCAGGAGTTTACTTCTTTATTCCTTATAATTACAGAGAGAAAAACATAAATAAGGTTGTGATTGTAAAATGATAAAAAATTATGGTATAATATATAATAAAAGGGTTCAAGTCCCTTTGGAATTTAAAAAGGAGGTTTAAAGTATGAGAAAAATCTTTGGAGGAGCAATGATACTCCTCCTTGTGTTTTCAGGGTGCAAAAAGAAAGAAGAAATTACAGTTACCAAGGAACCTGGAATAAGGTTTGCAAGTGCCAGTGAAATTCAGGAGAGGGGTGGTTATGCAATTAATCAGGCTGATTTTGAAAAAGTTCTTAACGCAATGAGGAATGATGAAAGATTTCTGGAAGATATGAAAGCTCTTTCAGGTGGTGGGCTTGAATTTCCAATTCCATGCGATAGATTAATAAGATATATTGAAGAGCTTGTGGGAGTTGATCTTTCTAATGCAAGATGTAAGGCAAGGGGAAAATTCATGTATAAACCATCCTTTGACCTCTGGATTGCAGGACAGCTTGCTTATGCAATAGATTTATATGGTTATCTTGGAGCAGCTGGTTATGCTGGCTTTTCAGGTTCGATTGCAGGAACTCAGGAACTCGGACTTATGACAATAGTATATATAAACAATCATCTCGATACAGTTATGATGAACTATAATTATAATGACAACTCCCATGTAGCTTTTAATGCTGGATTTGTAGTCTGGACAAGTGAAACTGGTGGAGTTTCCGTTGATATAACAACTGATCACCAGTTTTCTAACGGTCAATACGACTGGAACCCAGTTTTCCACGCTGTTTATCAGTTTTAAGAGTAAGGCTTAAATTTTTTTATTTATAAGGGGGGTTAAATTCCCCCCTTTTATTTTTTATGTATTTCTTTTTAATTACTATTGTTTTTTTAAAAGAAAAGGGTATTGTTAAAAATTGGCTTATTCATCAAAAGAAAGATAGTTTTATTATTTACTATACTATTGATAAAAATTTTGATCGATATGCTGAAGAGCTTAGAGTTTTAAGATTTGATTTAAAAAAAAATAAGGTTAAAACAAAAAGAATTTATCGAGATAAAAATGGAATCGGTGATATAAAAATAAAAAATGATACTTTGTTTTTTTCTCTTTATGATTATTTAAAGGATAAAAAAACAAAAAAATTAAAAAAAATTTTTCTTTATAAAAATGGGAAAATAAATAAAATTTTTGAAGAAAAAAGAAAAAATTATTTTTTTTATAAATTTGATTTTTATGAAGACAAAGAAAATAAAGGTATATTAGTAGATAAAAGGGGAAAAATAATTTTTTTAAGTAAAGATAAAGAAAAAGAAATATCCACAGGGATTTTTCCGGTTTTTTTTAATTCTTATATTTTCTTTCTGCATGGTAAAGAAGAGGGAAAAGTTAATTCTCTATTCAAAATAAAAGAAGGTGAAGATAAAAAAGTTGTTTTTGATAGAGAAACAGTTCTGGAATTGGATAAAGAAAATAATTTTCTATTTTTTTTAACAGATAGTGATAATGACCTATTGCCTGAAAAGGTTTATATTATTGACTCTTTATTAAATTTAAATCTTCTTTTTGAATCGGAAAATCACATAATTATTAAACCATCCTTCTTTTTGAAAAAGGATACACTCTTTGCCTTATTAAGCTTATCTGAAGAATTTATACCTGAAAAAATTCTTTTATTGAAAATTCATAAAAATAAAATTAAAAGTCAAAAAGAAATAATTAAAAGAAAAGGAATTGAAGGGAAATGGTTAAATTATCCCCATATTATCCTTCTTGAAAAGAAAGAGAATTATTCCCTTTTTGAACTTATTTCACTAAAATAACCTTATGGGTTTTATTTTTATCCTTAATAAAAAGTATTTTATTAATCTTAAGTGGTTCTGATTTTCTGCCACTAATATCAAAAAATTCTGGATTTTTGAGAGAGCTTCTTATATCCTTAATGTCTTTTATAAAGGTTGGAACAGCAAGGCTTATGTTAGTTACATTTTTTTCATTAATATTTTGAACCCATTTTAATCCTGTTGATATCTTATATAGCTTGTATCCTCCGATATTTACATAGGCATTTATATATTCGCCAATCTGTTTCCTTTCAACACATATTCCTCTTACTTCGTCCTCAAAGGTTCTATCTCCAAGAATATTTCCGGATTTTGTAAAGAGATTTATTTTATTTGAGCCTAATCCAGCCGAAATAAAAATCGTATCATTTACTGCTTCAAGTGCACCTGCTATAAAATAAAGAGGTTGTGTTAAGGTAATTGAATCAATCTTTGGACTTGGTTCATTTAATAAATCAAGTTTGTAAATCCTATATTTTGAAGGGAAAATAGCCCTGTGAACAAAACATAAATTTGAACCCTGAGCATTTGAAAGAGCAAAAATTCTTAATCCAACCCCTTTTCCTACAAGATTAAAACTATCAATTAAGTTGAAGTTAGCACTGTAATGAACTATATAACACCAATTTATATTGGTTCCACTTATTCCTAACTGACTTGTATAAAAAGTTCCTGTTTCAATATCATAATATATTCCAAAGGGATTATCTTGAGTTGAATCTTGGGAGAGATCTATTAACTTATACTTTGAAAGTATGTTTCCATTTTCATTAATTGCAAAAACAGTATCTCTTGGAGAATTAACAATGTAAATATTATTTTCATTAGTTTTAAAGGTAATATCTTGAAAAGCAGAGTCATTTCTCGGCAAAGGAATTTCCTTTATAATTGCTCCAAAAAAGGGCTTTGTGGTTGAATAAGCTTTAACAGTATCATTTGATGGGTCAGGATCTCCTGAAAGTTGTGTCCAGGCTAAAATACGATAAGTTTTTTGAGGAGAACCTGTAAAGTTATTTAATTGAACTGTATCCTTTTTTAAAGGTCCTATACTAACAAAAGAACTATCCCTATAAACCCTTGCGTTAGTTGAACTATCCCTTATTTCAGATTTAACATAAAAACTTTGTGAAGTATTTGAAAAATTTTCATATTCTATTATAACAGGTGTTGGTGTATTTGGCTCAAAATACTCAAGTGGTGATAAGATTCTTTTTGCTCCTACATCTCCTGAAAGTTTTGCTTCCACCTTTATAAAATCAATCATAAAAAACCCTGTATCCTGAGCTGGTTTTGAATAAACAAAACCTATCTTAATACTGTCATAACTAACATAGGCTTGAAGATTTATAGAATCAATTTGATTTTCAAAAACAGGGTTTCCATCACCACCGTATGTTTTTAATACAGTCCAAGGTCCCCATGTTCCACCTGAAAAAGATCTTATTATTATTTCACCCTTTGATATTATTATGGTATCCTTCATAAAAGAAACATTATAGTAAAGTTTGAGACCCTGTGAGTTAAAGGGAACATCAATTGAAGGTGTTATAAGACTATCTTGGTATATAACATGGTTTGTATCACATACTACATAATATGAGCCTTCCTGTGGTGGTTCAACAGGAAAATATTCGCCGTATTGCGCTATTCTCCAGGAATAGGTTAAATTTCCTCCATTACCGATATGCCATTTAGGAGGTATTACTCCATTTTCAAATCCCTCACTCAATAAAGTTAAGGTTGTAAGTATAATACTTAACATTTTTTCCCCCTTTATAATGAAAAGGATTTGAACCTCATTTAATCTTTATGAATTTATAAAGAGTTTTTCCTTTTTTTATTATATAAATTCCAGAATTTTTTACATATATCTTCCTTCCAAGAAGGTCATAAGAATTTTTTTCTCCTTTTAAAAATTCAGGTAAATATAAAAGCCCAATTCTTTTTTCTTTTTCATTTTTTGTTGAAATAAAACTTACCTCTGATATGTATGTTATGTGCGGATTAACAATACTTATTCCAAGTGGACCAAGAGAAGTGTAAAGGAATCCGTTTAAATAAAAAAGACCCCTTGGTTCTCCAAAGAAGATTTTATATTCTGTTTCTGAAGGGTTATATGGGTCACTTATTGAAATTTTTCTTAAACCGTATCCTTGCCCATCTGCAACTATCAGAGTATCCTGTCTTATAAACTCAACATCAAATCCAAAACCAGGTGTTGAAAAATTGCTGTAAAATTGGGGTGCTGTTATATTTGTGATATTCCATAAAGAAAGTCCACCGATCCATCCTTCTGCAACGGCAAGACTATTTCCATTTATCTTTAAAGATTGTGCAAAACCATAGGAAGAAAGAGTTGTTATCAAGATAATATTGTTTGTATCTGAGATATCAAAAATTTTAGTTCCTGAATTTCCATCTGCTAATAAAAGGTAATTAGGAGGATAAAATAACACATCTTCTCCACTCCCTGATGTAGGATAATTAACAATTTCTCTTGGCTTGGTTGGATTACCAACATGTAAAATAGAAAAACCATATCCTGGACCATTTGCTGTATAGAGATAGGGGAAATTAAGGGAAAGAGATTTTGCATATCCATTGACTGTTGTATAACCTGTTTGAACTGGCGAATAAATATTTTTAATTTTAAAAACTTTAACTCCCTCAATACCATCTGCAACATAAAGTAAAGTATCTCCATATACTTCAATATCAAAAGATGTTCCGGATGTTTCAATTGAGTTTATATAAAGTGGTTTTTGCTTATCCTTTATATTTAAAAAGAAAACTCCACCTAAACCTGATGCCAACACAAGGATGGAATCGGAAATTACTTTGGTTCTGTATGTAATCTGAGGAGTTGAAAAAGTATCAAGGGTTAAAAGGGTTGGATAAGAAAGGGTGATAAGACCAAGATCAAGGTCAGCAGCATAAACATAAGATCCTGATTTTGTTAGAGAAACACAGTTAGAAAAAGAGTAATTATGTGCCAATTCATTTCCGTTTGTGAAATTGTAAGTAGCAACTCCAGAGAAAGAAAGGGCAACTATTAAATTATTTCCAAAAAGTTCAAAATTTTGTCCAAATCCATTTGTTTGAAATCCGTATAAATACTGGGGTGCTGAAGGGTTTTGAATTCTAAAGATTTTAAAAGAATCACCTGCTACAACAAAGAGAGAATCATTTCTTTTATAAACATCCTGGAAAAATAGGGATGTTTTTAATTTGCTATAAACTGAGGGTGAAAGAGGATCTTGTAAATTTAATATATAAATAGTATCACCTGAAACAGCAAAACCCAGATTAGAAAATATTTTTATTCTGTTTATATAGGAAGGTAATGAATAAGTATATAAAGTTTCAGGTGGATTCTGTGTATTTAGATTAAAAATTTTTATTTTCCCAGAAGATACACCATAACCATAAGGGAAGAAGTTTTCGTAAGACCTTATTTCCTTTTTGGAATAGCTTCCAATAAGTTGTGGATTATTTAGATTTTGAATGTTCAAAATTCTGATTCCAAACTCACCTGAAAGAAAAACTGTATCACCTATGAAGTCAATATCAAAAATTGTACCCTCAAGTGCTATTTCTTTTTTAAATTGTGGTATACCTGTCCCAAATCTGTATGTTAAAACAGTCCCACCTGAAGCAAGATATAAAAGTGTGTCTTTTTTTAAAATAAGCCTTGAATTACCAGCTGTCCAGTAAGAAATTGGGGTTATATTAAATAGAAAGAAAAATAAAATTTGCATACTTTTACCTCCTTATTGATTATTCTTTATTTTACGAAATATTTCTTTTTATTTCAATTCAAAAATAGTAAAATTTTTGTCCTTATAAATTACTTTAAGGTAAGGTATTGAAAGAAGTTTTTTAGTTAAAATCATTTTGTTTTCAGTTAATATAAAGTTAGGTTTATATTTTTTTATATAAGTTTCAGGGTCAATTTCAAGATTCCAGAATTTGAAAAATTCTTCAAGAACATATGTTTTTACACTTAATCTACCATCAAGAGAGACTTTAAAATCCGGATAAAGAAAATATTCAACAAATCCTCCCCTGTCAGAAGGACATAATATGTTACCGCCTTCTCTGTTATTTTTTAGAAAATAAACTGCTTTTACAGAAAAAAAATTTTCATCAATTACGATTTTCTTTTCCTGTAAAAAAATTTTTATCACTAAAAATATGTTTATAATTAATAGAAAAATTTTCAAAAATATTTTATTTTCAAAAAAATCAAATTTTAATTTAAATTTTGATATTTTGTTAAAGTGGGAAGGGACTATAAAGGCTGAAATTATTGCAAAAAGAGGAATATTCCTTACATGTTTCAAAGAAAAATAAAAGAATAGAATTATTAAAAGAGTATGATAAAACTCTTTTTTTAATGGTGAAATTAAAAATATTGAAATGAAAGATAAAATAAAAATAAAGGAAATTATATAATAAAAATTTTTTTCAACAAATATTGGAATCAAAATTGTCTCCCATTCTGTTATGTACTTTGACCATATAACTATTTTCTCTGTTAATGCTTTGTATATATATTCAAAATATTTAATATGATAAGGATTAAAAATTATTATTAAAATTATGCTTAAAATTATGTAGATAAATAAAATTATTGTTTTTTTAAAATTTTTCTTAATCAAAAGATTTAGTAAATATATAACACAAATTCCTATTGGTGCTATTATACCTGCGTGAAATAAAGAAAAAAAAATTAAAACAGGGATGGTAAAAAAATAAATTTCTTTTTCAATGATTAATAAAATTAGAATAGTTGATAGGTATGTAAAAAAATGAGGTCTTAACGTAGTTCCCCAGAAAAATAAGGTATAAATAGGGATATATATAATTAAAAAATTCAAAATAACTTCAGTTTTTCTTTTAATTAAATAAATAATTAAGAAAAATATGAAACTTAATAAAAAATTTTTTAAAAAATATATACCCTTATTACCAAACTTTTTATAAACTAAATAAAGTAAAGCTTCAAAATATAGAGAATGAGCAATCCACTCTTCTGAAGGTAAAAAGATATAATCATTTTGAGGTAATTTATTATTTTCAACAAAATATTTTCCATCCATTAAATACCAATAAAAGTCAGGACATGCTTCAACTTTACTTGCTTTATAAACTGATATTAAAAAAATAAATGATAGAAATAAAAAGCTACCCTTTAATCGCATTCAAAAATTCATTTTTAATTTCTGATTCCTTAAAATTTCCAAGCATTTTACTTGTTATGAGTTTTGCACTTTTGTTTTTAACTCCCCTTATAACTGTGCATAAATGAGTAGCATCAACAACTATTCCAAAACCTTTGGGTTCAATTTTTTTAAAAAGAAAATCAGCAATCTGGTCAGTTAATCTCTCCTGAACCTGTAATCTCTTTGAAAATACCTCAACAATTCTTGGAATTTTTGAAAGACCAATAAGTTTTTTTTCAGGAATAAAGCCTATGTGAATTTTTCCAAAAAAGGGAATCAGGTGATGCTCACATAAACTGGCAAAATCAATATCCTTAACAATAACCATCTGATGAATTTCAGTATAGAATATTAAAATAAAATAATTGTAAAGATCAAATAATTTTCAGAAAGATTGAAAAGCTGATTTAATAAATAAGTTGAATTTTTATGCGATTATTATTTAGAATTTAAGTTGTAGAATTATAGCCTTGTCTTATAATTTTAAAAGGGAGGATTAATTTTTATGGTATCTTTTCCTTTTTTGACATTGGATTTATATTCGGAGGCGATTTATTGTGTAAGGATAGCTCAGGGTTATTTTTTTAGGTTGAATCCTGATGAGGGAGTTTCTAATTTTCCAACAGGTTATTTTTATCCCTTTATTTATGCTTTTTTGTATATATTGAGTTTTAGGAATAAGGATCTTTTTATTTTGTTTACATATATTTTTAATTCTTTAATTTTTTTATTGACTCTTTTTGTGGTTAGAGGTTTTTATAAAAAGTATTTTAATGAAGAGAGCAAATTTCCGCTTATTTTATTGGTTTTATTTATTCCTTTTACTTTTAGTTTTTATACTACTTTAAATTTTCCTTTATATACTCTTTTCTTTTATCTTGCTCTTTATTTTGTTGAGAGATTTAGTTTGTTTTTGTTTTTTTATTTATTATTAATTTTCACAAGAAATGAGGGGGTAATTCTTTTTCTTTTTTATTTTTTTTACAATTTTTTTAAAAAAAGAAAATTAAATAAGGATGTTGTAATAATTTTTTTAGTTTCTTTTTTGCCTTTTATCTTAAATAAAATTTTAACAGGTTATTTAATAACTATTTCGCTAAGGGGGCAAAGTGTTTTTTTTAATATGAAATTTAATATTGCCTTGATTACAGCTTTCAAAACTTTTTTTAAGCATTTCATAGGGATTTTTTTTGGTTTTCCTATTTTGGATATAAAAATTTCTGAGAATTTTTATAATATAATTTACCCCCCTTTTTTTCTTTTTTTTGTCATGTTTTATCTTTTTAGAGAAAGAGATTTTTTAAAAACTTTTTTATTTATTCCTTTTCTTTTAATTCTTTTTCTTGATAGTTTTACAATTTTTACCGGTCTTCATTTTTCAAGGCATATTGCTTATTTTTATCCTATTTTGATATTATTTTTTTATAGGGGGTTAAGATATATAAAGTTTTTTTTGCCTTATATTTATTTATTTTATTTTTTGGTTTTATGGATTCCATTTGTGGGTAGTTTAAAGGATCAAATTGAAACTGCAAAGATTTGGAGAATTAATGCTTTAAAAGTAGGTTCTATGATTCCTGATAAAAGTGAAGTTCTTATTTATACTGATTCCTTCTTCTTTTTTTATAATATGGATAGACTGAAAATAAGATCTATTGCTCCGGATTTTAATTCTTTATTTGCAAAAAAGATTAAAAATTTTGTTGATAGAAAGATGGTAAAAAACATTTATGTGGAATTGTTAAATACCCATTATAGGAATGCAAATTATTTTTATGGTGAAAATATAGGATTTGTTTTTAAAGAAATAATCCCTGATATATTTCCTGATACCATTTGGAAAGAAAACTATAAAGGAATTGATTATCTCTTGCTCAAGAGAAAAATCAGAGATTAATTTTTATGGTATCTTTTCCTTTTTTGACATTGGATTTATATTCGGAGGCGATTTATTGTGTAAGGATAGCTCAGGGTTATTTTTTTAGGTTGAATCCTGATGAGGGAGTTTCTAATTTTCCAACAGGTTATTTTTATCCCTTTATTTATGCTTTTTTGTATATATTGAGTTTTAGGAATAAGGATCTTTTTATTTTGTTTACATATATTTTTAATTCTTTAATTTTTTTATTGACTCTTTTTGTGGTTAGAGGTTTTTATAAAAAGTATTTTAATGAAGAGAGCAAATTTCCGCTTATTTTATTGGTTTTATCTATTCCTTTTACTTTTAGTTTTTATA
>JBDRZP010000005.1 GCA_039804025.1 candidate division WOR-3 bacterium | reverse complement strand
TTTCACCAAAATCAAGAAGAGAATTTATAGAATTGATAAAAAATTTAAAAGGAACAAAAATAATTGCAACCCATGATATAAATTTAACAAAAGAAATTTCTGATAGAATAATAGTTTTAAATGAAGGAGAAATAGAAAGGGAAGAATACCTATTAAATCTCTGAAAATTGAGAAAATAAAAGATTTTATGAAATTTTTAGAAATTGGCAAAAAGTAAATTCACCTTTATTTTTGAAAAATTTTCTGTATTTAATATACAATTTTGAATGAGGTAAAATTTATGCATCTTACAGATTTAAAGCGGTGGCAACACGAACACTACTTTAATCAGGATAAAAAATCCGCTGAACAAAAAGCTCTTTTTGTTGTTATTCTTACAACCATCACAATGCTTATTGAAATCATTGCAGGATGGATTTTTAACTCAATGGCTCTCTTTGCCGATGGATGGCATATGAGTACGCATGCCACTGCTTTAAGCATATCCCTAATTGGATATATTCTTTCAAGAAAATTATCAAATGATAAAAGATTCACCTTCGGCTCATGGAAAATTGAAATATTGGCAGCTTATACAAGTGCAATTCTTTTAGGAGTTGCAGGACTTTTCCTCCTTGGAGCATCTATTGAAAGATTTTTTAAACCCTTAAAAATATCCTATAACCAGGCATTAATAGTTGCCTTCCTCGGCCTAATAGTAAATATCATAAGCGCCCTGATACTCGGTTATGAACATGAAAATCACATTCATAATGATGAAGAACATTATCACCATCATAAAATGGATCTGAATTTAAAATCAGCATACCTTCATGTTCTTGCAGATGGTCTAACATCACTTTTTGCAATCCTTGCCTTACTTGGAGCAAAATATTTTGGCTGGAACTGGCTTGACCCTTTAATGGGTATAATTGGATCATTTTTAATACTCAGATGGACATTTTTACTTATTAAAGATACTACTTTTATTCTCTTAGACAGAGAAATGGATTCACCAATTGTGAGAGAAATAATAAAAATAATAGAATCTGATGGCGATAGTAAAATCAGTGATTTACATATTTTAAGGGTAAGTCAGAATAAATATGCCTGTATTTTAAGTATAGTTGCCAAAAATCCACTAACAATAGGAGATTATAAAAATAAATTAAAGGAAATTAAAGAACTTGCTCATATTACTATAGAGATAAATCACTGTAATGAATAAGGGGCAAAATCTAAAAGTATATTACTTACTCACTTTTATAATTAGTTTATATTTTTACACTCAGATGCCTGAAAAAATGGCATCACACTGGAATGTAAAGGGAGAAGTGAATGGCTATATGTCAAAATTCTTTTGACTTTTCTTACTTTTTATTGCTATTCCGAGAATAGATCCATTGAAAGAAAACATTGAAAAATTCAGAAAATACTACAATGGATTTGTTATTCTATTTTTTTTTCTTTATGCTTCCACTTCACTTACAAGTAATACTCTGGAATTTTGGAATTAAAATAAGACCCAATTTATTTTCCCGACTGGACTTTTTATTTTGTTTTTTTATATTGTAATTCTCTCTGAAAAAAGAAAGAAACTGGTTTAAATGAAATTGTCTGGAATAAAACACATAAAATAGGAGGAAAATTATTCAAAATAAGAGGCTTATTTTCCCTTTTAGGAATTTTCAGAAGTATAGCCTTTTTTCTTCTTTTTATTCCTGTAATTATATTTTCACTCTATACTGTTTAATACTTTTAAATTTTTCTTTTATGTTTTCTATGTGTTTGTGTTTTATTTACTTTAATATTACAGCTTTTTTTATCTCCCTTAAATTTTTATCAGTTTTAAAAGATACAAAATAAATTCCTGGTTTTAAGTTAATTATGGAATGAGTGTATGTGCCTCTTTTAAGCATTTTTGAATAACCATAATTTTTTCTTCCTGTTACATCAAAAACCTTTATCTCCACTCTCTGTGATTCATCAAGAGTAAAATTAATTTTTATATCCCTTCCAATTTTCTTAATATCAAAGGAAAACTTTAAAGGTTTTTGAGTTTCCTTTATATCAACGGGCCCAAGTAGATACTCTACACAGTTCTCAAGGAGAGCTTTTGCAACAGTTCTATCAGAAATAGAAAGTATATTTATTGACATAAATACAACATTCGGTTCCCCTTGATTCGTATCATGAACAATAATACCACCATCATTCTGATAACTTGTCCAGTTATAAACAAAATAGGCATCAAACTCAAGTTTAAGGGCATCAGCTACTCCCCACTGCCCGCTGAAATTACCAACAATCTGAGAAGGCAAAGTATTGGGGGAATTGGCTATTGGATGATTAGGTAAATAGAGATTAAGATTTCCAGGATAATCAGAATCCCAGTCATTTATATGTAATACCTGAGTTCCAAAATCTGGATTCCATACTTGTGCATCAAAACCTATCTCACCTCCTTCCACAAGAAGTTTACCTCCTCTTGAAACAAAATTTTTTAAAGCACTTCTCATTTTAGGTCCATAAACATTATCCTGTGCAACTGTAACTACATCAAGACCTGATGAAAGGATTAAAACATCATAATTATTCCATGTCAAAGTATCTGTCTGCCATATATTCTCTTTTGTTACATCAAATCCTATAGAACTCAACCAGGAAGCTATAGAATCAGCACTTTCACCTGCTTTTTTATAATCAACAAAACTTAACCAATCATCATTTTTAAAAAGTTTTGCTCCCCATTTTCTATCTCCTGAATCATCATTTAAAACAAGCACAATTCCCCTTGATTCAACAATGTAAAATTTATGATAACCTGAAACTGGATTTTTAGCCGTATCAGGTGTTGAGGAAGCATCAACCGCAACTATTCTATATTTAATTGTATCACCTATATTTACTGAAGGTAGCGGAAAATTTGCCTCATATATATTATTACCCATATTAGTTAAACCAAAAGGGGCCTCTATATTCCCATTATAAACCCACTCAACATATGCAGTATCAACACCGAGATTATCAGTAATAGTTGCTCTTACCTTTGCTGGCCACCTTGAAATAGGATACTGTGTTCTAACTGGTGTATGGACTATAACAGGCTTTACAGTATCTTCTCCAACATGGAAAGAATGGTAATTTAAAGGAGCTCCCTGTGGATGGGTATTGAAATTTCCATTTTGGTCCCTTGCATAAATGTAATAATTTATATCCGCATCCTGCCCTGGGCCAGGAATATTTGCACTGTATTCATCAGGATTTCCCGTTGGTTGCATAATAAGTTTAACTGTATCCTGTGGTAATAAACTTGTCCAGTAATAAACAAAAACTGAATCTATAGGTGCGGTAGATGGAATAACCTTAGCAAGAACTGTATATGGACCAAAAACATTCTCATTATCAGGTAAAGGTGTATGGGTTATCTGTGGTAAGTATTGAGAAGCATCTATAAAGCCTCTTGCATCAAAAATAGGTATTATAATAGACCAGTGTTTTCTATTATTTATATCGTTATCAGCCTGTAAAATTGCCTGTGCTGCTTCTGGCATTGTTGCAGATGCTGTTAAATAAAAGTGATGCTGAATAACAAGTTTATCAAGTATTTTCCTCGCACTATCCATTGAATTATACATATTGAAAAGAGCCCACATAACATCAAAAAGAGCAGAAGACCAGAGCTGCCCTGCATCATGTATCTCTCTGTTAGGTGGAGCATCCTCTGGATAATGATAATTATCCATATTAACTGACCTTCCAGGCCAGAAGGGATTGTGTCCATCCCAGTTAAATACCCATGCCCATTTAAAAGTATCAATAACTATTGAATAACTCGCTGCTAAATAATCACCAAAACCCTCACCCATTGCATCAGCTTCACTTGAAGCACCCCATCCAGGAACCTGAGCATCCTGTATTGCATGTCCATACTCATGAAGTATAACATCCATATCCTCTGCATCATCCACACCACCTTCTCCATAGGCAATTCTATCTGTTGATGGAACATAATAAGAATTATCTTGACCATTCACACCATGTGGATCAACATCCTGTGGCTCATTATTCACATTGTTAAAACCAAGAGACTGAATATACCTCTGAATAATATCTATTCCGTAATAAACCATTACATCTTCAAAACCTGATTGGCTCCTTGTATAATAAAACAAACCGTTTTGCGTCTTTACAACAGGAACAGAAGGAGCATCCCAGTCAATTAGATAGGCATGAGGACCTTTCAAAAGTTTCCATCCAGATGAATCTGTTAAACCTAAAAGAGGAACTAAAAATCTCTGTCCGTTAAGAGAATCATTATCAGCATCATTGTTATCTGCCCAGTAGCTATTCTGATTATAAATCCTGTGAGCAGTGGTTAATGGGTCTGGATTAAAAGAATAACCCTGTCCGTCAAAATATTTAGCCTGGTCCCTTACAAATAACACTTCACCACTTTTAGCATCAACAAAAAATTCCCAATCTCCTATAGGATCAGAAGATGGAATCAAAATTCTATAGGAAAGTTTAAAATCCCTGTAAGGGTATATAACAAGTTCCGGCTCAATATACTTATGGATTTTACCCTTTATAGGTAAAAAGTTCTTTGCAATTTCATAAGCCATTTCCTTTGAAATAAGAGGTTCCACATCTATATCCCTCTTTATGTCAAATAGTCTTGAGGAATAGGAAGTAACATAATTACCTTTAAAGGTAATAACAAGTTCTGAACCAAAAACAGGAATTCCTTTATAATATTCTCTGAATCTTATATGGGTTAAATCTTTAAGACCATTTTTTAAATCAAAAACCCTTAGTTCTGCTTTAGAATCTAACATTAGTTTATTCTGAAAATCACCTATAAATTTCCTTGCTTTTTCTTCAATTGAACCAGTGTAAGGACCTTCTTTTAAATTAAAACCTGTTAAAGGTTTTCCTGTTTCAACATCATAGAAAAAGTCTCCACTTTTTATCAACTTAGGGGAAGGATGGTAATTTTTCCTGTAAACTGAATACTCATCCTTTACCTCTTTTAAAGCAAAAAGCAAGATAGGGAAAAGTATTAGAAAGATCTTTTTACACATAATATTTTAAAAATTCTATAGGATTTGAACCTTATAAAAATTATAATAAATTATAACTTCAAACAGGATATTTCTCAATTAACACATTGGAAATTATAAATTTCATAATTTCAGAAGTTCCCGCACCTATCTCCATAAGCTTTGCGTCTCTTAGAAATCTTTCCACAGGATACTCCTTTGTATAACCATAACCTCCAAGAATCTGAATTGCATCAAGAGAAGCCTTAACACCCAGTTTCCCCGCAAGAAGTTTTGAAGTAGCACTTTCAACTCTATTATCCTTCCTAATATCATAATTTTTAGCAAGAAAATAAATATAAGTTCTTAAAACCTCAAGGAGAGCCGCATTTTCCGCGATCTTTTCGGAAACCATCTGAAATTCATAGATTGGTTTAGAAAATTGCTTCCTTTCCTTTGAATATTTAATCTGCCATTCAAGGGATGAAAGAGCTATACCAAGAGAAATTGCTGAAATTGTAATTCTTTCCACCTCAAAGCATTTTACAAGTATATTAAAGCCTTTATCTTTCTCTCCAAGAAGATTTTCCTTAGGACAGAAAGCATTATCAAAGAATAAAGAAGCAGTTGGAGAACCCCTCATTCCCATTTTCTCAAATTTTTTACTCACTGAAAAACCTTTACAATTTGTTTCAAAAATGAAACTTGATATTCCTAATTTTTCTTTTTCAGGGGAAGTTTTTGCATAAACTATTATGATATCAGCAATTGAACCATTTGTTATAAAGATCTTACTACCATTTATAATAAACCCTTCTTTTTCCTCCTTTGCTGTAGTCTTGATAGAATAGGTGTCAGATCCTGCATCAGGTTCTGTAATTGCAAGAGCACCTATTAACTCACCCTTTGCAAGTTTTGGTAAGTATTTTTCCTTCTGTTCTTTTGTCCCAAACCTTGTTATAGGATGAGCACATAACACAGAATGGGCAAGAAGTGAAAGTGCTATTGATGGACTTTCTCTTGAAATTTCCTCAAGCACAATACAAGCTGATAAAATATCCTCTCCAAAACCTCCGTATTCTTCTGGTATAAGAATTCCGGTAAAACCAAGTTCTGCCATCTCTTTAAAAATTTGAGAAGGAAACTCATCTTTCTCATCAATCTCTGAGGCAAGGGGAGCAATTTTTTCCTTAACAAACTTTCTAACTGTTTCCCTCAAAATCTTTTGTTCCTCTGTTTCCAATAAACTAACAAGTTCACCAAACATAAAAAAATTATAAGATATAATTTACTTTTGAAAAAAACTTATCTTATATTTTTCTATGAGATTTTTAATTTTACTTTCTTTTTTAATTTTTTTTAATTTTTGTTTAAATACAAGAAAAAATACGAAAGGGGAATTAGAATTTGAAACTTTTGAAAAAGGGTTTTATTCAGGAATAAAAGAGAAAAAGGAAATTGTAATAAAAAATAAAAAGGAATTTATTGAAATGTGGAAAAATCACACAAAAATACTCCTTCCTCTACCTGAGCCCCCTGAAATTGACTTTGATAAATATATGTTAATCTGCACCTTTATGGGAGAAAAACCAACAGGTGGTTTTTCTATTGAAATAAAAAAAATTGTTGAAAGTGATAAAGAAATCTCAGTATATGTTAAAGAAATATCACCTGGTAAAAACTGTATAGTAACAATGGCTTTCACACAACCCTATCATATTGTTCTTTTAAAAAAATCAAAAAAGAAAATTAAATTTTATTATGAAGAAGAAATAAGGGATTGTTTTTAAAAAATTTTAATCTTTTTTATCAAAAACACATAATATTTCTATATGATAGGTCTGGGGAAAAAAGTCAAAGGGAATGACCCTTTTTAAAGCATAACCCTTTGAAATTAAAATCTTTGAATCCCTTGCAATTGAAGGGGGAAAACAAGAAAGATAAATTATCTTCTCAGGTTTTATCCTATCTATACCCTCTATTACACTTTCATCTATTCCCTTTCTCGGTGGATCTAAAATTAAAACTTCACCCTTTAAACTTTTAAGAGCATTTCCAGCATCCTCCCTAATTATATCCACATTAAATAAATCATTTATCTTCTGATTGTAAAGAGCATCTTTAATTGAAGAATCATTTATTTCAACAACATAAACCTTTTTAAAAAACTTTGAAAAATAAAAACCAAAAAGACCAACACCTCCGTAAAGATCAATAAGAGTATTATAGCCTTTTATCTCCTCCTCCATTTTTTCAAGAAGTATAGGTAAAATAGAAGGATTAACTTGAAAAAAAGACCTGGAAGAAACTCTGAAAGTTAAATCCCCTATATGTTCAAAAATATAATTTCTTCCTGATAGAATTCTTTCCTCTTCACCTAAAATTACATTTCCTTTTTTTGGATTTACATTTTCAACCACACCAGTTATTCTTTCAAGTTCTTCAACCCTTTTTACAATACTCTTTGGAAACCCCCTATTCCTTGTTACAAATGTTATAAGAACCTCACTTTCATTTTTATTTGTTTTTATTGATAGGTATCTTAACCTTCCAAAATCTTTTACCTCATCATAAATTGTAATCCTCTCCTCCTGCAATATATCCTTTATCTTTAACATGTGATCAATTATTATTTTTTTTTGAATTGGACACTCCTCAATTGATATTAAATAATGACTTTCCCTTTTATAAAATCCAGCATAAACTTTACCCTTTATCCTTTTTAAAGGAAAATGAGCCCTTGTTCTATAATAGAAAATTTCAGGAGAAGGAATAGCACTTTCAAGAGGAATTTCCTTAATTTTAGCATTATGATAAAAAGCATCCCTTACAACTTCTTCCTTTATTTTTAATTGATAATTGTAATTTGCCATCTGAAAGTGACAGCCACCACATTCTCCAAAATAGGGGCACTCTGGCTTTATTCTCTCTCCACTTTTTTCAATTATTTCAACCGGAAAAGCAAAAGCAACATCCTTTTTATCCTCTATAATTTCTACTTTTACTTTTTCACCTGGTAAAACAAAAGGAGTAAAAACTACCTTCCCTTTATCCCTTGAGATTCCATAACCTTCCTGAACTATTTTTTCTATTTGTATTTCAAATTGCTTGGGCATAAATATATTGAATAACTTTTCTGGAAAGGTCTTTTGCTGCTTCTTTAATTGCTTCCTCTTCTGTTTTTTCCCTTGTATCATAAACACTTTCCCCCTGAAATTCTCTTTCTTCAAAAATTTGAATTCCATCTTTTTTTAAAAAATTAATTTTAGCCTTTATTATCACCTTGTAAGAAAAAACCTCTCCACCCATTGTAACTCCAAAAGGTGTTCTTAAATATCTTGTAATTTCTCCCTTTATAAGTAAATCACAGTTATTTAAATCTTTTAGGGGAATTCTCTTATCTTCAAGAATTCCATCAATGAAACTCTGCGTTACAAAAACCTCTATACCTAACCTTTCTGAAGAATTTGAAAAATTTTCAACACCAATAGTCTTTATACCTTCAGGTAAAGGTGGTCTTAAAGAATAAACACAACTTAAAAATAAAAGAAAAAATAAAAAAATTATCTTATTCACTTAAAATATTATCAAAAACATTTCCATAAACAGGAAAATTCTTTGTCAATTCTTTTACTTTTTCTCTTATTTTCTTTGCCTTTTCTTCACTTTTAGAACTTATGACCTCATAAATCATATCAGCAATCAATTCCATCTCCTTTTCCCTCATTCCCCTTGTTGTAACACAGGGGGAACCAATTCTTATACCACTTGTAACTGTTGGGGGTTTTTCGTCAAAAGGTATTGTATTTTTATTAACAACAATACCTGCAATATTGAGTAAATCTTCTGCCTCTTTTCCTGTAATTCCAAGTGGTCTTAAATCAATTAAGGATAAATGAGTATCAGTTCCATCTGATACAATCCTTAAACCTCTTTCCTTTAAAGAAAAAGCAAGTTTCCTTGAATTTTCTAATACATTTTTTATGTATTCTCTAAATTCAGGAGTGCTTGCCTCTTTGAAACAAACAGCTTTTGCTGCTATTACATGCTCAAGGGGACCCCCTTGTGTTCCCGGAAAAACTGCCTTATCAATTTTCTCTGCAAGTTCTTTTTTTGATAGTATAAAACCACCTCTTGGTCCCCTTAAAGTTTTATGGGTTGTCCCTGTAACTACATGGGCATATGGAAAGGGATTTTCATGAAATCCTGCTGCTATTAAACCCGTAATATGGGCTATATCAGCAAGCAGATACGCTCCAACCTCATCTGCAATTTCTCTAAAGGTTTTAAAATCAATTTTCCTGGGATAAGCCGAATATCCGCAAACAATAATTTTAGGTTTTTCTTTTTTTGCTAAATCCCTCACCTCATCAAAATCTATTGTTTCAGTATCCTTTCTCACACCATACTGGATAACCCTGTAATATTTTCCTGCCGCATTTACCTTATGTCCGTGGGATAAATGACCCCCATGGGGAAGTTTCATTGATAGAATTGTATCTCCGGTATTCAAAAGAGCAAGATATACTGCCAAATTAGCCTGGGTTCCTGAATGGGGTTGAACATTTGCATGTTCTGCATTAAAAAGTCTTTTTAATCTATCAATAGCAATCTGTTCAATCTCATCAACTACTTCACAACCACCATAATACCTTTTAAAGGGATAACCCTCTGCGTACTTATTTGAAAGTGGAGTTCCCATTACTCTCAAAACATTGTAAGAGGCATAATTTTCCGAAGCAATAAGGATTATATTTTCTTCCTGCCTTCTTATTTCCCTTTTTATAAGTTCGTATATTTCTCTATCGTAAATTATCATAACTCTATTATAAAGCAATAAATAAATGAAAATCCCATTTGAACTTTCTTAAAATCAATAAAAATGAAAGAAATCATAATATATTCAATCCCAGTTTTGGGTGCAATAATTATCTTTTTTCTAAAAGAGGAAAAAAGAGATTTAATTTTTAATCTTTCCCTTCTGTTTTCAATTATACCCCTTTTATTTTCTGGATTTTATTTATTTTATTTTTTCAAAAACCCTTTAAAAGAATTTTATTTAATTGAATTTAAAATTTCATTTCTTGATTTTGTTTTTAAAATAGATTCCTTTTCTTCACTTTTAATTTTTTTAAATAACTTTCTATTTACTTTATCCATATATTTTTCTAAGGGAGATATTTTATTCAGAATAAAAGAACTAAATGTATGGCTTTTATTTACCCAAACATCTTTAAACTTACTTTTTTCCTCAGATTCCCTTCTCCCCTTTTTTATTTTCTGGGAATTTTCAATAATACCCTTTTACTTTTTAATTGGTATATGGGGAAGTGAAAGAAAAAAAATTGCAAATCTAAAATTTGTATTTTACACTCTTTTATCAGGTGCCTTTCTTTTAACAGGAATAATAGGAGTTATACTTAGAGTTTTTGATTCTAAAAATAGTATTGGTTTTTTACTATTTTTAATAAGTTTTTCAATTAAAGTACCGCTTTTCCCCTTTCATACATGGTTACCGGATGCCCATACTGAGGCACCTACTGCTGGAAGTGTTATATTAGCTGGTGTTCTACTTAAAATGGGAACATGGGGATTTTATAAATTTTTAATTCAACTTTTTCCTCATGCCTTTTTAAACTTTAAAAATATCATTATTTTTCTTTCAATTTTTTCAATATTTTATGGAGCTTTAATGAGTTTCTCCCAGGAGGATTTAAAGAGACTCGTGGCTTATTCAAGTGTCTCTCATATGGGATTTGTTATCTTAGGATTATCAATGCAAAATATCTCAGGGATTCAGGGAGCTTTTTTACAGATGTTTAATCACGGAATAGTAACAGGAGCACTTTTTATTCTTGTTGGAATTTTATATAAAAGAACCCATACAAGGAAACTATCTGATTTTGGGGGAATTTCAAAAGTTATTCCTCTTTTCTCCTTCTATTTTGTTCTATTTTTCCTTTCCTCAATTGGATTACCCGGAACATCTAACTTTGTTGGAGAATTTCTCCTTATCTATTCTTCCTTTAAAAATAATTTAGCTTATGGAATAATCCTTGCCTTTGCCCCATTTTTCTCTGCCCTTTATGCTTTAAAGGCAATAAAAAGAACTTTATGGGGAGAAATAGAAAAAGAGGAATTAAAACATCTTCCTGATCTTGACTTAAAAGAAAGGAAAATACTTTTACTTTTAACAATTTTTGTATTTTTATTGGGTATTATTCCTTCACCTTTTCTCTATATACTTTACAAATGATAAAAGAAATAATTTTAAATTATTCGCAGGAAATACTCTTAACTACATTTTTAACCATCAATATTTTTTATATGATTTCTGTTAATAAAAGGGGCTATCAAGTATTTCTTGTATTTTCTTACCTTTCTCTTATATTAACAAACTTTATTTTGAAATCAGAAGGCTTTTTATACCTCCTTGATATTGGAACCTTTTTAATTCTTTACCCTTTTTATTTAACTCAAAATAAGGAAGAATTCTCTATTTCCAATTTCTTTATTTATGCCCATTTACTTTCCCTTCATCTTATTTTAAAAACTGAAAACCTTATAATTTTCTTCATTTCCCTTGAACTTTTGTCCTTTGTATTTTATATTCTAATCGGACTTGAATCGAAAAAATATCAGGATTTTTCACCCCTTATAAGATATTTTGTTATTGGTTCTTTATCTTCTCTTTTTTTACTTTTTTCCCTGATATTACTATACTCGAGAACTGAAACTCTTTCCTTTAAAGCCTTTACCTTCTTTGAAAGAAATGACAAGCTTTATTTTCTTTCCCTAGAGCTTTTTATATTTTCTCTAGGTTTTAAAATTCTATTTATTCCCTTTCAATTTTTTATGCCGGATATTTTTGAAAAAATAAGCATACCTTATTTAACTTTAATTTCATTAACTCCAAAAGCAGGTATTCTTATTTTCCTTTACAAAATAAAATTTTATCTTCCTGAAATAACTTTCCCCCTTTCACTTTTTGCTATTATAACAATACTTCTTTCTAATTTAGCTGGTATTTACGAAAATAGAATTAAAAGAGTTTTAGCCTATTCATCAATTTCTCACTCTGCCTTTTTGCTTTTTTCCATACTGCTTCCAGATCCAGCCTCTAAAAATGTTTTACTTTACTACCTTATAATTTATTTTATAATGAAAGGCGGAATTTTCATTTCTCTAATATATTTTCTTAAAGGAAAAGAGGATACAGAATTTGAAAAATTCAAAGGATTATTTTTCACAGATAAAATAATTTCAATTTCAATCCTTTTATTCATCATATCTCTTTCCTCCTTTCCACCCACAGGGGGTTTTTTTGCAAAATTTTATCTTTTATATGAACTTTTCAAAGCAGGATATAAAAAAGAAGTTTTAATTCTTATTCTCTTAACAATACTATCTTTTGGTTACTATATAAAATTTTTAAATTACTTCTTTTTTGAGCCAGGAAAACTAAGAGAAAAAACTTATTCTAAATTTTACGAATTTTTTACACTTTTTTTATCTGTTATTTCCCTTTTTGGTTTTGTTTTCATTAAATTTTTTATATGATAGTTGATTTAAAAACTCTCAAAAAAATCCTCAAAAAATTTAAAAAAGAAGGAAAAAAAATTGTTTTTACAAATGGATGCTTTGATATTATACATGCTGGACATATAGAGATTTTAAAAAAAGCAAAGAAAAAAGGTGATATACTTATAGTTGGTTTAAATTCAGATAGATCAATTAAAAAAATTAAGGGGAATAAAAGACCAATAATTAAAGAAAAGGATAGAGCAAAAATTCTTGACTCAATTAAATATGTAGATTATGTGATTTTATTTGATGAAAAAACTCCATACAGATTAATAAGAGAAATAAAACCAGATGTTCTTGTTAAAGGTGCTGATTATAAATTAAAGGAAGTAGTTGGAAGTGATATAGTATTGAAAAATAAGGGTGAGGTTTATCTTGTTAAGATTTTAAAGGGAAGAAGCACAAGTAAAATTATAGAAAAAATAATAAAAAAATATGGAAATAATTGATTTTAAAAAATTTTTAAATGAGGAGCAGATTAAACCCTGTTTCCATGAAAATGGTCCTGCCCTTATACTCTCCGGTGCAGGCACAGGAAAAACAAGAGTTTTAACTTACAGGATATGTTATTTAATTATTAATAATGTTCCACCTGATAGAATCCTCGCCTTAACCTTTACAAATAAGGCTGCTGACGAAATGAAGGAAAGAATTAAAAATTTAATAAGGGATGAGGCAAAAAAAATATGGATGGGAACTTTTCATTCTCTCGGATACAGGATATTAAGGGAATGGGGAAAAATTATAGATATTCCTGAGAATTTCACTGTTTATGACAGAGAGGATAGTAAAAGAATCTTAAAGGATATAGTAGGAGAAGGTGAAAGCCTTTCTATGTGGGTTGAAAATATTTCAAAAATAAGAAATGGAATTAAAATTCCTGACACCTATGAAAAAGAAATAGCTCAAAAATATATAGAATCATTAAGAAAAAATAAAGCCCTTGATTTTGATGACCTTTTACTTTTATTAATAGAACTTTTTAAAAAGGATAAAAATGTTAGGGAGTATTATCAGGATAAGTTTTTACATATTCTTGTAGATGAATATCAGGACACATCTTTCATTCAATATAAGATATTAAAAATTTTATCAAAAAAACACAGAAATTTATTCGTAGTAGGTGATGAAGATCAGTCAATCTATGCTTTCAGAGGTGCAAGGGTTGAAAATGTATTTGATATTATCAAGGACTTCCCTGATATTAAAATATACCGTCTTGAAAGAAATTACCGTTCCCATGAAATTATCTTAAAAGCTGCAAATCACCTCATAAGTCACAATATAGGAAGGATAGGTAAAAATTTATGGACTGATATAAAGGAGGGAGAAAAAATAAAAATTATTGAAGCAAAAGATGAAAGGGAAGAGGCTGAAAAAGTTTATGAAATTATAAAAGATAAAAATCCTTCAGATGTTCTTATACTTTACAGAACAAATGCCCAATCAAGACCTTTAGAAGAAATTTTTAACTTAAAGGGAGTTCCCTATCAGGTTGTTGGAGCTTTAAAATTCTTTGAAAGAAGGGAAATTAAGGATTTTATTTCATACTTAAAATTTATAATAAACCCATACGACTATGTTAGTTTTGAAAGACTTATTGAGTCCCCGAGAAGGGGAATAGGGGAAGTAACTCAGAAAAAATTAAAGGAAATTGCAGAAAAAAAGGAAATATCAATTCTTGATGCAATGAAAGAAGGAGAATTTTTAAAAAGTCTATCAACCAATTTAAAAAAAGAAATCAAAAAACTTACAGAACTCTTTGATTATATAAGATTTAATTTAGAGAATTTAACCTGTCTTGAAATTGCTGAAAAAATTTATGAAGAAACTGAATTTATAAAACACTTAAAGAAAATTTCAACGGATAATTTAAACTTTGAATCAAGATATGAAAACTTAATGGAACTTTTTGCCTCAATGAGAGAATTTGTATTAAAAGAAGAAAAACCAACCTTAACAAATTATCTTCAAAATGTTGTTTTAAGAATTGATGAAGAAAATATAGAAAAAGATATCTTCACTTTGATGACAGTTCATAATGCCAAGGGACTTGAAGCTGAAACTGTAATAATTACAGGTCTTGAAGAAGGTCTTTTCCCTCACTTTTTATCCCTTGAAAATGACAGAGAAATAGAAGAAGAAAGGAGATTATTTTATGTTGCACTTACGAGGGCAAAAAAAGAAGTTTATCTTTTATATTCCAGGGAAAGATGGAGAAGAGGAATGAGAGAAACACTTCCTTCAAGGTTTTTATATGAACTTCCTGAGGATTGTATAGAATGGGTTAAAAAAGAAGAATTTATAAGGGGAGAGGAAAAAATTTTAAAAAGGGGAGATAGAGTATATCATCCTTTCTGGGGTGAAGGAATTATTCTTGACTTAGGTGATGGAAAGGCAAAAATTAATTTTTTTAGAAGAGGAGTTATAACTCTTGTTTTAGGGAAAGTTCAGGGACTTAAAAAATTATATTTTGATGAATAAAAAAATTGTAAAATTTGTGATAATTGAAAATTTAATTTTCATAATACTTTTTACCTTTTCACTGATTATCCTTTATGTTGTTATTGATTTTTTTGAAAACATTGATAAGTTTTTAAAAGGATTTTCACCCTATAAAATTCTTCTTTATTATTTTTTTCAGACACCTTACCTTACAGTTTTACTTTTACCTGTTGCATCCCTTCTTGCACCTTTTTTTACTATTGGAAGAATGGCAAGGGATTTTGAACTTATTGCATTAAAAACAGGAGGAATAAATTTAAAAAAATTTTTTCTTCCACTTTTATTTTTTGGAATTATTCTTTCCTTAATCTCCTTTATTATTAATGAAACAATAGAACCAATTTTTATGAGAAAGGCAATGAGTATAAAATACAGGGAAATAGAGAAAAGACCCGCTCCCTGGGAAAGAATTTTTGAAACAGATTTTAATTTTATAGAAAAAAAGGCGAATTTAGATAGATTCTTTCACTTTGGAATAATTGATTCAAGAAGAAAAGAAGGTGAAGATATTTATATCACTGAAATGGAAAAGAGTAAAACAAAAAGATTTATATATGCAAAAAGAGGAGAATTTAAAAATGAAGGTTGGAAACTCTATGACGGAATTTTATATGAATATAGTTCTGACGGTGAGAGAGTTTTAAATTTTGAAAACTTTAAGGAAAAACTTTTTTCTGAAATGAAAGTGTCTCCCTTACAAATGTTATCTTTAAGAAAATCCCTTGAAGAGATGAATGTTTTTGAAATAAAAAAATTATTGAATACTCTAAAAAATGCAGGGCTTGATTATAAAAAGGAAGAAGTTGAATTCTTTGTCCATTTTTCCTTCCCCTTTTCAATTTTTATAACACTTTTGCTCTCAATTTCTCTTGCTGCGAGAACAAGACAGAAAGGCAAAGCTTTTGTATTAACTCTTGCCACAACTTTATCCTTTATTTACTGGGGAATGCTTGAAATATCAAGGGCAATGGGGTATGCATATATTTTATCACCTTTTCTTTCAGCCTGGTTACCAAACATTATATTTTTAATTCCTGCAATAATATTCTTTTTAATAATACCTCTCTAACTGTGTTAGATTTTGAAGGATTTTCTGAAAAATATAAAAAAATAAAAAATAAAAAAATTGGAATTTTAACCAATCACTCCTTCTGTAATAGAAACTTGGTAAATTTTTTAGATTTTCTCTTAGAGAAAAACTTTAATATAAAAGTTATCTTTTCACCAGAACACGGATTTTTTGGAACCTTTCAGATGGAGGAAAAAGTTAATGGTGATTCTTATAAGAATATACCTGTAAAAAGTCTTTACGGAGATAAGGTTGAACCAGATAAAAAGGATTTAGATGATATAGAAATTTTAATTATAGCAATTCCTGACAATGGTTCAAGGTATTATACATACAAATGGACAGCGTTGAAACTAATTGAAAAATTTGACAAAAAAATTATTATTTTTGATTACCCTAATCCTTTAAATGGAATATCTATTGAGGGACCTTTAATAGAAAAAAATTATAAATCTTTTGTTGGACTTTACCCTATACCTGTTAGATTCGGTTTAACAATAGGAGAACTTATTCTTTATATTAAAGGTGAATTTAAAATGGATAAAGATATTGAAATTTTTAAAATAAAAAAATGGAAAAGAAAGTTATTTTTTGATGAAATTTCTTTTCCCTTTATAACAATGTCACCAAATATGACAGATTTTGAAACTTCTCTTTTATATCCTGGAATGTGCCTTTTAGAAGGAACGAATATATCAGAGGGAAGAGGAACTGCAAAACCCTTTAAGATTTTTGGAGCAGATTTTATTGATCCTTTTAAATTGGTTAAAAAGTTAGAAAAAATAGATGGTGTTAGATTTAAACCAGTTTATTTCAGACCTATGTGGAATAAATATAAAGAAAAGATTTGTGGTGGATGTGAAATATACATAGAAAATAAAAGAAAACTAAAACCTTTTAAAATGGGACTTTTAATTATTAAAAGCATAATGGAACTTTACCCCGAAAAATTTGAGTTTAAAAACCCTCCTTATGAATTTGAAAAGGAAAAAAAACCCTTTGATATTCTTGTGGGGAATTCTTATGTAAGGGAAATGTTACAAAAAGGTGAAGAAATTGAAGAAATAGAAAAAAAATGGAAGAAAGATCTAAAGGAATTTGATGAAAAGAGGAGGAAATACTTTCTATATGATTGAAAGAGGGGTGGTTCTTTCAGCAGGTTATTCAAAAAGATTAAGACCTTTGAGTTTTTTTATTCCGAAACCACTTATAAAAATTAAAGGAAAACCCATTATTTTTCATATTTTTGATAATCTGAAAAATTTAGGTGTAAAAAAAATTTATGTTAACCTTTATTATAAAAAAGATAAAATAGAAAAAATTATTAAAAATTCAGAATATAAAGATATAATTTTTATTTTTAAGGAAAAGGAACTTATGGGAACTGGTGGTGGAGTAAAAAATTTTGAAAAATATATTGAAGGTGATTTTATATTACATAACTGTGATATTTATTATAATATTGATTTAAATGAACTTGTTGATTTCCACTTTAAAAATTCTAAAATTGGGACTTTACTTCTTACTTTTATGGAAACAAAAAGCGAAGTAATTTTAGAAGGAAATTTAGTAAGAGATATTAAAATTCATAAAAGAAAAAATAAATTTTTGACCTATGCGGGAATTTCAATTTTTAAAAAGGAAATTTTCAGATTTATACCTGAAGGTAAAAGTGATTTACTTGATGTTTTTTTTAAATTGATAAAATATAAGGAACTTGCGGGATTTAAAGTGAAAGAAGGTTTTATTTTTGACATAGGTAGTTTTAAAACTCTTTTTAATTTATATTTAAGGAATTATTAAAAAAATAAAGATTTTAAGCGGTGGTTCTGACAGAATTTTTTTGAGAATAAAAGAATTAAAAAATTCTGTTATTTTAAAGGATAGTGATGAAATTCAGTTTTTAAATTATATAAAGATAGGAAATTTTTTAAATAAAAAAATGCTTTCAGCCCCAAAAATTTATTTTTATGATTTAGAAAATAAAATTGCTATTATTGAAGACCTTGGAGAAAAATCTATTTTTAAAATTTATAAAAAAGAAACTTTCAATTTATATAAAAGAATAATTGATTTTTTAATAGAACTTCAGTTTAAGGCAAAAGAAGGTTTTTTAAATTTATCCTTAAAAAGAAAAAAAATTTTTGATTATGAATCTTTAAGATGGGAGACAGATTATTTTAAAAGGGAATTCCTGATAAATTTTTTAAAATTCAAAGAAGAGGAATTAAAGGAAATGGATAAGGATTTTGATAAACTTGCAAAAGAATGTAATAAAATGCCGAAGCTTTTTATGCACAGGGATTTTCAATCAACAAATATTTTTTTAAAACAAAATAAAATAAGAATAACTGATTTTCAAACTGCTCATATAGGACCTTTCACCTATGACCTTTCATCCCTTCTTGAAGATCCCTATGTAGAAATTAATGAAACTGTTAAGGAAAAACTTTTGTTTTATTATTACGATAGAATAAAAGATAGATTTAGAAAAATGAGCTTTGATGAATTTTATCATTATTACTTACTCACCTCATCTCAAAGATTAATGCAAGCACTTGCAGCCTATTCTTTTTTATCCATTAAAAAAAATAAAAAATGGTTTAAAAAATTTATTAAGCCTGCTATGGAAAGGTTAAAAAAATTAGGAAACAGAATATTGAAAAGAAATTTTATGAATCTTATAATTAGAATTTCTAATTTATGAAAATTAAAGATAACAAAAAATGGAAGAACAAATTAAAAGAAAGCTCAAACTTTTGCCTACTCCATCCTATATATATTTAAAGGATGGAATAATAGAAAATATTTCCTTTTTAAAGAATAAATTTTCTTCTTCAAATGCTGAAATATTTTTTGCTGTTAAGGCTAATACATCTCTGTCAATTTTAAAAATTATAAAGGAAATGGGGTTAGGGGCAGAGGTTGTTTCTCCTGGTGAAATTTTTATTTCCTTAAAAGCAGAATTTTCGGGAGATAAAATTCTTTATAACAATATAGCAAGAAAAGAAGAGGAAGTTTTATTTGCAATAAAAAGAGGAATAATTTATTTTAATTTTGAATCGATAGATCAGGCTTTATTACTTGAAAAGTGTGCAAAAAAAGAAAGAAAAAAGATAAAAGTTTTTGTTAGAATAAACCCAGGTATATTTCCGGATACTCACGAACACCTTTCTACAGGCTCCCCTTCAAGTAAATTTGGAATGCATTTTGATGAGATTAAGAATAATATTAAGATAATAAAGAATTTTAAGTACGCTCACCTTATAGGCATCCATTCTCATATAGGTTCACAAATTTTAAATCCCGAGCCCTTTATTGAAGCAACAAAAAAAGTTATTGAAACTTTGATTTATTTAAGAGAAAATGGATTCAAAATCACCCATGTAAATCTTGGAGGAGGTTTTGGTGTTCCCTATCATCCTGAGGATAAAAAACTTGACTTTGATCCAATAGTGGAGTGTTATAAAAATCTTAATAAAAATTATAATGTTAAAATATTTTTAGAACCAGGAAGATTTATCGTAGCTAATGCTGGTTTTATTCTTTCAAGAGTTATATCAATAAAAGAAAGAAAAGGTACTCCTCTTTATATAATTGATGCAGGAATGACAGAACTTATAAGACCTGCTTTATATGATGCCTATCATCATATAGAACCCCTTTTTAATTTTAAAGGCAGAAAAATAAAATCAAGGGTAGCAGGACCTTTATGTGAGAATACAGATGAATTTGGAGAATATGAATTACCTCAATTAAAGTTAGGTGATATAGTTCTGATTCATAACTGTGGAGCCTATACAAGGACAATGGCAATGGCTTATAATGGAAGATTTTTAGCGCCTGAATATCTCTTTGATGGAAAATTTAAATTAATAAGGAAAAAAGGTAAATTTGAAGATTTTATAAGAAATGAGAAATATTAAGGTAATTAAAATAGGTGGTTCTATATTAGAAAAACCGGAAGATTATTTAAGAATGGCAGAGAATATTATAAATAGTTATAAAAAATCAAAGATAATACTTGTTACCTCAGCAATGAAAGGGAAAACCGATTCTCTCTATGAAACCTTTAAAAGAGCAATCCCCTCACCTGATTTCTGGAATATGGAAAGATTTTTACCCTTAGGGGAGATAGAATCTTCAATTTTATTTGAATCTGCCTTTAATTTTTTAAATATAAGGGCAAAGACAATTCTTCCGTGGATGAGGGAATGGCCAATTTACATTTCAATTGAAACTAAAACTTCGCCTGAGGATAAGAGAAACTTTGATATCCTGAATTTAAGTAATATCAAAGTAAGGAAACATTTTTTACCTCTTTTTGAAAAATACAGGGTTTTAATTATTCCTGGTTTTGTAGCAAAAGATGGAAAAGGTAGAATTTTAACACTTGGAAGGGGAGGAAGTGATATATCAGGTGTTTTAATAGCAGAACTTTTAAATTTGAAGGAAGTTATATTTTTAAAGGATACAGGCGGTATATTAAGTGGAAATCCTTCAATTTTGAAAAGAACAAAAAGAATAAAAAAAATTTTTTCTGAGGAACTCGGTATTTTAAGTTCTTCAGGAGCAAAAGTTTTAAATCCCCTTGCCCTCAAATATACTGAAAATATAGAAAAAATGAAGGTTGTATCCCCTGAATTTAAAAAGGGAACAAAAGTTCTTTTCAGGGAAAAGATCAAAATATCTATGGAGGATGAAAATTTCTCAGTGCTCACTTTTGTAGGAAATAGATTACCAGAAACACCAGGTATCCTTTATGAGATTTCAAAAAAACTTTATGAAGAGAATATCTCCATATACTCAATAACTATATCAGATAATTTAATTTCCATATATCTTCTTGAAGAGGATTCTGAAAGGGGTTATCTTCTTCTTTCTACACTTCTCAAAAAGATCAAAAATTTAAAAATGCTTAATATTAAAAAGGGGATTAAAAAAATTCTAATAAGAAGTTTAAAATTTATAAATGAGCCAGGTGTAATAAAAAAAATTGTTACACCAATTTCAAAAGAGGGAATAAATATATGGGAAATATTAACACTCCATACTGACATAATGACTTTTATTGAGAAAAAAGATGCTTATAAAACTTTTGAAATTTTAAAAAGATTATTTGAAAGGAGTGAAAAATGAAATTTCCTGAAAGGATAAGGGGTGTTCCCCCTTATATATACGCTGAAATGGATGAAGCAATAAAAAGAGCAAAAGAAAAAGGTCTTGATATAATAAACATCGCTCATGGAGACCCTGATTTAGAGCCTCCTCATGAAGTAGTTGAAGAATTAAAAAAATCTCTTTCAGAAAAAGATTTTTACAAATATCCTTCTTACTGGGGATTAATAGATTTAAGAAAAAAAATTTCAGAATGGATGAAAAAAAGATTTAAAGTTTTTATGGATCCTGAAGAAGAGATAATGATTCTGATAGGAGGAAAGGAAGGTATAACCCATCTCTTTCTTGCTCTCTGTGAAAAGGGAGATTATGCTCTAATACCAGACCCAGCGTATCCTACATATAGAACCTCAGTATTATTTTCAGGGTCAATTCCCTATGAATTACCTCTTTTAAAGGAAAATGATTTTTTGCCTGATTTAAATTCTATTAAAAAAAGTATTTTAAATAAGACAAAGATTATTATTTTAAATTACCCTAACAATCCAACATCAAAAAGGGCTGATATAAAATTTTTTAGAGAACTTTTTGATTTTTGTAATAAATGGGGAATATATATAATTCACGACAATGCCTATTCAGAGATCTATGAAGACGAGGCTCCTCCTTCAATTTTTGAAGTTGATGGGGCAAAAGAGATAGCTGTTGAAATACATTCCTTTTCAAAAACATACAATATGCAGGGTTTTAGAATAGGATGGGCATGTGGTTCAAAGGAAATTCTAAAAGCACTGTCAATTATTAAAACAAATACAGATTCTGGTGTTTTTATACCCATTCAAAAAGCTGCGATTAAGGCAATTGAATTATACGATTCTTTTACTCCTCAATTAAGAAAAATATATAAAGAAAGAAGAAAAATTATAAAGGAATATTTAGAAAAAATAGGGTGGCGTTACTATAACTCTGACTCAACAATTTATGTATGGGCTGAAATGAATTCAAAGGAAAAGGATTCAATGAAAATAGTTTCTGATTTGATAGATAAAAAAGGAGTGATGATAGGTCCTGGGTCAGGTTATGGGAAATATGGTGAATCCTATTTAAGATTTTCTCTAACACAAACAGAAAATAGGATAAAAGAAGGTATGGAAAAATTTATTGAATATTTAGAGGAAAATATTTAAAAAGATTCAGGTAAGTTTGAAAATTATCTCAGGGAATTTTTACAATTTTTAAGCTTTCCTTTTTTCCTTTAATTTTCAAAAAATATACACCACTTTTAATTTCAGAAATTAAAAGATTAATTCTTTTTGTTTCAGTACCCGGAAGTATATTAAAGTCTTTTACCTTTTGACCAAGAACATTATAAACTGGTAAATTAAGATTGCCTTTATTGGAATTAGATCCCAAATTTAGTGTAATACCATCTTTTGCAATGTTAGAAATAATCCTAAAATTCTGTTCTGTTAAACTATTTTTTTCTTCAATTTCAGTAGTATAAAATTGATAAATCCCTAATCCATACCAATCAGTGGCAACATAAATATAGGAGTTTAAAGCAAAAACATCCCAGGCATCATCAGGTGTAGTGTGAAAACCAACTTCATATGGATTTGATGGATCACTTACATTCAAAACCCTAATACCACTCCAGCGATCTGCTACATAAGCAAAAGTATCTTCAACATAAACAGACACAGCAAATCCGGGTGTATCATAGTATCCAACTTCATAGGGATTTGAGGGGTTAGAAATATTAACTATACGAATACCAAAATCACCATCAGCAACATAAGCATAATTTCCTGAAACATAAACATTTAATGCAAAACCAGGCGTATCATAATATCCGACTTCTGAAGGAGAACCAGGATAATATACATATACAATCCGTAATCCCGAAAGACCGTCTGCTACATAGGCATAGAAGGAGTTTCCACAGATTTCATTTGCATAAGAAGGCATGGATAAATAACCCCTTTCAAACGGGCTGAAAGGGTCCTGCACATCAACTATTCTGAGTCCTCCGTCCTGATCAGCAACATATGCGTAATTTCCTGATTTATAAACACCAGAGGCGGAACCAGGGGTATTACAGACTCCGGTCTCGTAAGGGAAATTGATATCAATAACTCTTACGGCTGAACCATCTGCAATATAGGCATAAGGGTAATAAGCACCGGAGACAAAAACACCCATGGCAGAACCAGGAGTATCGTAATAACCTTTTCGGCGTGGATTTACTGGATTTGAAATATCTATTATTTGAAGACCAGAATTTAAATCCGCCACATAAGCATTGGAACCTGAAACAAATACACCAAATGCCTTATCCGGTGTATCAAAAAAACCTATCTCATATGGGTTTAAGGGATCAGAAATATCAACAATTCGTAATCCAGAATTATTTGCTGCAATATAGGCAAAATTTCCTGAAATAAAAACATCCAATGCCCAGTCAGGAGTAGAACAATTACTGACTTCATAAGGATTTGAAGAATTTGAAACATCTATAACACGTAACCCACCAGATGCATCTGCCACATATGCATATGAACCTGAAACGAACACTCCATTAGCAGAACCCGGTGTGACATACTTACCTACAACATATGGACTTGAAGGATTTGAAATATTAACAATACATAGACCTGAATCGCCTACAGCCATATAGGCATAGGAACCGGAAACATAAACACTTGGTGTCGCTGCAGGATACGGCATACCACAGGAACCCACTTCATAAGGGGATGATGGATTAGAAACATCAATAATCCTTAGTGCTGTCATGTCAGCAAGGTAAGCATAATTTCCCACAACATATACATCTTCCACCCAGCCAGGTGTATCATAATAACCTACCTCAACACCCCCCTGAAGGATACAGAGCCCCCGATCCAAATCTGCAACATAGATAAAGTTACCCGCAACAAACAAATCCACAGCACTACTACCAATTATGTCATAAGAGTATTTTTCATCTGGTAAAACTTTCACAACACGGAGACCGTCATTACCATCCGCAATATATGCATAATTACCTGAAACATAAACATCACCAGCACTATTTGGTGTATAAATGTTACTGGCTATAAAAGGATTGTAAGGGTCTGACACATCTATAATTGGAAGATCAGCAACATCTGCAACATAGGCATAAGGAAAAGATAAAAATACACCAACAGCCCATTGAGGTGTATCACAGAAACCTATTAATCTAACATTTAAGGAATCAGAGAAGATTAAGGGAATAGTAAAAAAAGTAAAAAATAAGAATTTTTTCAAAAAATTTTTTTTCTTTCCTGAAGCTTGTTTTAATAAGTGTTTTTCTTCTTTTATTTCAGGTTCAGACCTGTAAGGAGTAAAAAACTTAACTCCTCTCATTGTATTTACCACTCCAAATGATTTTATCATTATAACCTCCTTAGGGAAAAAAATTTTATTAGGAATTGGACCCAAAAACTAATTATAATTAAAAAAAACAAAATTTAAAATTAAATGTAGAATACCATAACAATATTGAATTTTTCTGGCTCAATAAGATTAAAAGGAATGCCTAAGACAAAATGTTCTTAATTTTTCTTTTTCCATAAATATACCGCAAACCTTTTTAACTCCAAAAGCATCTCTGTTGCTTCGCTGTATATTTTTCAAAAAATTTGATAATGAATTTTTGCGAACCCTAAAGGGTAAGGCTACCATAAAATTATAGAATATGAGAATAAATGTTAAAAATTTTCAAAAAAATGGTAATTTTTACCTTTTCCCATTATCTAATATCTCTTTAAAATTTTTCATTAAATGTCAAAAAAAACAATTATACCTTTACTATCTTTTATTCTAATTCATAAATTTTCATAAAATAATAAGGTGAAAGATAAAAAAAGGTTTTTATTCCTTGACCTTTTAAGAGGTATCGCTGTTATTGAAATGATTAACGGACATTCCCTTGATGCCCTGCTTTCAATTTCCCAGAAATCATCCCTCTTTTACCAGACCTGGATGCATGTTAGAGGATACACTGCTCCCCTTTTTCTTTTTGCTTCAGGAATAAGCTTTGCTTTATCAACAATAGATAGAAAAGAATACCTTGTTTTTTCTGAAAAATTATTTACAAGAATAAGAAGAATACTTTTTATTATTTTACTTGGTTATACCCTTCATCTTCCCTATTTTTCCTTAAGAAAAATATTATTATATTCAAAATTTAATGATTGGAATAATTTCTTTAATGTTGATATCCTTCAATGTATAGGAGTAAGCCTATTAATACTTCAATTTTTTTATTTTATTACCAAAAAGGAGAAATTTTTTTTAATTACAAACTTTTTTTTAATTTTTATTTTTTCAATTTTAAGTTTCTTTATTAATAAAGGATTTGAACCTGATTTACCCCTCTTCTTCTATAAGTATTTTAAAAATTCAAACTTTCCCTTAACACCCTTTTCCATATACCTTTTTTCAGGTGTTTTTCTCGGATATTTAGTGATAAAAAAGGAAAATAAAAATTTTTATTTTATAATTTTTGCATTAATAAATTTTTTAATATACCTTTTATTAAAACCTTTTACAAATTTTGTCGCCTCTATTTATTTTAAAATCTTTAATTTAACTCTTTTATCCTTAATTTTATATCAATTAGAAAATAAAGAAAATAAATTCTTGAATATTATAAAAATCCTCGGAATGGAATCACTCCTTGTATATTATTCACATCTATTAGTTGTTTATGGTTCTGCTTTCAATAAAACTTCTTTAAAATCACTTTTTTCAGGCTCTTTAAGTTTTTTTGAAATCTATCTAATAATTTTTACTCTTATATTCCTTTTTACCTTTATATCACTTTTCTGGAATTATCTTAAAAGAGAAAAGAAAAATTTATCAAATGTGATTAAATATTCAATTTACTTTTATTTTCTTTTTAACTTGCTTTTAAGACCATACTAAAATTAAAATATATTCACCAAATGTATTTTCTTTATTTATTTTTATTTTTTCCGGTTTTTTTGCTATTTGCAATTTTTGGGGCATATAGACTTTGGCTTTTACTTCTTTACAGAAATTCAGAAAAAGTAAAATTGCCCCAGAAGGAAATTAAGGAATTTCCCTTTACTACAATTCAGATACCAATTTATAATGAGTTTAATGTAGTGGAAAGAATAGTGGAGAGTGCTGTAAAAATTGATTATCCAAAGGAAAAATTCGAAATTCAAATACTTGATGATTCAACTGATGAAACAAAGGAACTTGTTGATAGACTTGTTGAAATTAAGAGAAAAGAAGGATTTAATATCTACGCAATAAGAAGAGATAATAGAAAGGGATTCAAAGCAGGAGCACTTAAAAATGGACTTAAATATGCAAAAGGAGAGTTTGTGGCAATATTTGATGCTGATTTTATAATACCCGCTGATTTTTTAAAAAGAACCCTTCCCTATTTTGAAGATCCAAAAGTAGCTTTCGTTCAGGCAAAATGGGATTATATAAATGAAAATGAAAACTTACTTACAAGAATTCAGGCAATGCTTTTAAGAAATCACTTCTGGCTTGAGCAGGAGGCAAAGTTTAAAAGTGGTTTCTTCTTTAATTTTAACGGAACTGCTGGAATATGGAGAAAATCTGCTATAATTGAAGCAGGTAACTGGCATGAAGATACCCTTGCAGAAGACCTTGATTTATCAATAAGAAGTCACCTTAAAGGATTCAAGGGGATTTTTTTAGATGATCTTTTAGTTTCTTCTGAATTACCCACAGATTTTAATGCTTTTTTAATTCAGCAAAAAAGGTGGACAAAAGGAACTTTTCAGGTCGGTCTGAAGCTATGGAAGAGCATTTTGAAATCAAATTTAGATAGAGAGGATAAACTTAATATTTTAATCCATACCCTTTCACCTTTCCTTTACCTTTTAAATGTAATCTACTTTGTTATTATTTGGCCTTTATCAAGATATTCACATATACTCTTTGGACTTCTTGTTCTTTTTCTTGGTATGGTAAATTTATATAACATATGGACAATAGATAAAAAAGTAAGAAAAGATTACTTATATGAGTGGAGACTTAAAGATATGTTTTATTTGATAATAGTTTTTACTTCTTTCTGTTTTGAAGGAACAAAAGCTGTTCTTGAAGCAATTTTCAAAAAGGATTTTATTTTTGAAAGAACTCCCAAAAAGGGAAATGGGACAAGAAAAGCTTACTCTGTAAAATATGAGATAGGTATATCAGAAATTTTAAAAATTTTCTATTCCTTTATTTCCATTTTTTTAGCTTTCAAACTGAAAATCTGGGGTGCAATACCATGGCTTTTCCTCTTTTCTTTAAGTAGCCTTTATTACTTTGTAAAACATATTAATATTGTGAGTACAAATGTAGCAATAGAAAAAAGCGTTCTTACAAAAAGATAGTATATTTGAAAAATTTATCATTAAATATTTATAATAGTAAAAAGCAAAAATGAAAAAGTATCTCCTAAAATTTGAAAGGTTTTTTAATTTTTTTGAAAAATACAACATAAATTTCACAATCTTCGGCGATACAGCCACATATATGTGGGGGGTTAGAAAAAAAATAAGATATATAGACTTAATAATTGATTTTGAAGATAAGAACCTTGAAAGATTTATAAAATTAATGCAGAATATGGGGATGAAAATAAAAGGAAATATAAAATACAAATTTTTATATGAGTATTTAAAAAACAAAGAAAGTTTTCAAGAGGAATTTTTAATTTTTTATCACAGGAGAATTTTTCCATGGAGAATTAAACTGCACTTAAAAGAAAATATAAAGGATTATAAGATTGTAGAAAAAAAACTTGGTGAAACAAAAGTTTATGTTATATCCTTAGAAGACCTTATTAATTTAAAGAAAAGAAAAATAAATTTAAAAACATTACAGGACCTTCATTTTATGAAAAATGTGCTTTCCAATACCCTTGAAAAAGTCCCTTAAGTTTTAACTAACTTACCTTCCGGCCAAAAGCCCGAAAGTTATTTCAACTCCTGAATCAGGACCATTATTTAAAATAAAAAGGTATTTTGCATCTATAATAAATTGAATATCATAAGTGTGAAAAAGAATAAAACCCCCACCTATTCCAAGAGCAGGTCCATTTCCTCCAGCAATTTTGCGACCACTACCATCATAATACCAGTATCCGTTTTCATAAATATCAGGCATAAAATAGTAACCAGGCACAAATTCATAAAATAGAGCATTATCTCCGGTTGAAGTATAAAACCTTACAGGAAATTCAAATCCAAAACCTCTTGAAAAAACAGCATATTCAAGGGAAACTGATGTCTTTTTTACTTCATAATGAAATCCAAGAATAAATCTTGATAGATTCAAAGGAACATCCCTATTTTCATCATAATATCCTGTTAAAGGGAAAATTGAACCTACCCTTGCAGTTAAATATCTCCTTGTAAGTCTCTTTCTTGGTTCTTTTTCAGCTTCATAACCTGTAATTGTTTCTGTTGTAACGACTTTTTCAATGCTTTTTCCTTCATATACAGATTTTGCCATTCTCTCAACAATAATATTTAAATCTGATTCCCTGTCAGCAATATCTCTCTGATTGTAAACAAATTTACCTTCCTTTGAATTAAAAACTTTAACCCTTAAGAGGTATTTTTCACCGAGTCTATCAAGATAAACAAATACCATATTTTCCAAATCGTATTCTTCCGAGTATTTCTTTAAACAAATGTCACTTTCACATTCTTTTACTTTAAGAAGAAGCTCTTGAGCCTTATTCCTTTCAAGAACACTTCCATAAGAGGAAAGTTCCTCCTCCATATAATCAATAACAATTCTATAAACAGTGGAATCAACATTCCTTGATTCATAAGGTAAAACTGCATAGGCATACTTATTTATAAAGAAAAATACTATTAAATTCATATTAACCTCCTTTTTTATATTTTATACTCTCCACAAATAATAAGTCAATTAAATATAGAATACCATAACAATGTTGAATTTTTCTGGCTCAATAAGATTAAAAAAAAATACCTAAGACAAAATGTTCTTAATTTTTCTTTTTCCATAAATATACCGCAAAACTTTTTAACTCCAAAAGCATCTCTGTTGCCTCGCTGTATATTTTTCAAAAAATTTGATAGTGAATTTTTGCGCACCCTAAAGGGTGCGGCTACCATAAAATTATAGAATATGGTAATAAATGTTAAAAATTTTCAAAAAAAATGGTAGACGCAGGCTTTAGCCTGCGAATTTTTACCTTTTCCCATTATCTAATATCTCTTTAAAATTTTTCATCAATTGGCTTTAAGAGTAAAATCATTTTATAAGAATTTATTAAAAGACACAATCTCCTCTAAACTTTTCCTTGATTTAAGTTTAACCTTTATAACATCTTCCTCCTTATATATATCATCTGGATAACCAACTGCAATTAAAAGAGGAACCTTATATCTATTCGGTATATTCAGTAACTTTTTTATACCCCTTTCATTAAAGTATCCAATGAAACATGTCCCTAAACCGAGTTCCTGAGCCTGCAATACAAAATGCTCACTCGATATTCCTATATCAATAAGATAATACTGGGTTCCAGTAATTCTTGCTCCTAACCTTGCTATAAATTTCTCTTTGTCAGCTACCACAACAACTATACATGGAACCTCAAATAAAAATTTATTTATTACACCGTATATTCCCTTTGTAGCAATTTCTGCTATTTCTTTAATTAATTTCTCATCATCCACAACAACAAATCTCCAGGGTTGAGAATTACAGGCAGATGGAGCAAGTCTCGCAGCATCAATACACTTTAAAATTTTCTCCCTATCCACACTTTTATCTTTAAATTTCCTGCAACTGAATCTATTCAAAACCAATTCATAAAATTCCATATTTTATTTTAAAATAAAATGGTAACAAAAAGTTTTAAAAAAACGTTTACCTTATATAAAAGGGAGGCAAAAATGGAAATCTTTTTAATAATTTTTAATTTAAATGCCCTGTTTTTTGATAAGGGAATAAAATTTGATGGCGAAGTTGATTCAATATGGAAAGTATCCGACTCAATTATGGTTGATAAAATGTTCTATCCCTTTTACGATTCTACATCTACATATAAAACAACTGTTAAATCAATTTACGATGAAAATAACCTTTATTTTCTTATAAAGATAAACTATAAAGAAGAAAAACCAAGAAAAGAACTTTCAGGTAAAAATGATAAAATAAGTATTTATATTGACCCTCTTTTATCAAAGGTTAATGCTTACTATTTTGCTATATACCTTGATGGTAAAAGACAGGATGGTATAGTAACACAGGATGGAAGAAGCTTTGACGACTCATGGGATTCAGTCTGGGAAAATGTAAGTAAAATTATAAAAAATGAAAAGGGAGAATATATCTATATTTCTGAAATAAAAATTCCATTTAAAACAATTAATTTTTCAAAGGATAAAAATGAATGGGGATTTCAGGTTAAAACAGAATTTTATAAAACAAAGGAAGTAAATTATTACATTTTACCTGACCAGAAAGAAGATTTAAGAGCTTCAAAATTTGGTCTTTTAAAAAATATTAACCCACCTCTTAAAGGTTATGGAATTGAATTCTACCCTGTTTGTCTTTTTAGAAATGATTACTATCATAGAAGAGATGAGAATTTAAAAGGAGAATTTCACCCATGGATAGGAACAGATATTTTATATAGAAAAGAAAATCATACTTTAAATTTAGCAGTTTTACCTGACTTTGCAGAAATTGAATCAGATCCATTCACAATGTCTTTCAGTAAATATGAAATCTATTATCCTGAAAGAAGACCATTTTTTATTGAGGGAAAAAACATTTTTGAACCCTCAGGATCCGGACACTGGGGATTCTATTCACCTGCAAAAATATTCTATTCAAGAAGAATAGGAAGAAAGATGCTTGATGGAACAGGTGAAGTTCCAATATTGAGCGGTCTTAAATATACATTTAAATCAAATATTTATGAAACAGGAATATTAAGTGTTTTAACAGGAAGAAAAAATGGAGACTTTGATACTTCATATCAAACACTCTGGAATGTTTTAAGACTTAAAAGATATTTTTTAGTCAATTCCGAATCAGGATTTTTGATTACTTACATGAAAAATCTTGAAAAAAATGAATACTACTTAGGAGGTGATATTGATGGAGCAATAAGATGGCAGAGAAATCAGTTAGCCTACCAGGCCACCTCTACTTTAAAAGGAAAAGGAAGGATAGGTTTCTTACTCAATTCAGGAGGAAATATCTTCATTAAGGAAAACTATGTTTTAATTTTAAGTGGAAAATATGTTAATAATTACATTGATATAAGCGAAATGGGGTACCAGAATTTTTATCCCGGTGACAGGAGTTTTCTTTTTGGACCAGTTTATTTAAAATTTAATAAAAGAGGCATAATTTCTAATTATTTTCTCTCAGCAGCTTACCTTTATCTGAAAGAAGGTATAGAAAGGGGAAGTTCTAATCTATTTTTTATCGAAAATAATATCGGTTTAAGAAATCCAAATACTTGGATTTATTTAAGCTTAGGAACAGGAAAAGCCTTTGAAAAAGATACAGAATTCATATACAAATCACTTGGGTTCAATATAAATTTCAATTTTACACAGATAACCTTTTATTTTGGAGCAAATTATAACTATGACTGGAATTATATAAGAAACTATCTTGCCTATACATTAACACCCTATTTTGGATTTGAACTTCCAGCAACAAGAAGATTTAATTTTTCAATTGAAACAAACGGATGGACTGAATTTGATGAAAGAAATTCCTATATTCAAACCTTAACAAGTAACAAAATTTATTTAACTTATAACTTTACACCCTTTATGAATGTAACATTTTATCTCAATCCTGCTTTATTATTTGAAAAGGAAAAAACTAAACTTACCTATTTGAGAACTTCAATTTACTACACTTATGAGGTAAAACCAAAATCAAAGATCTTTTTGGTTTATAACCATTCCTTTAACTATGAGAATCAAAAATTCTCAAATCTGGAAAGAATAGGAGGTGTAAAGGTAAAATGGATTTTCCTATTTTAATAGAAAAACATTACCTATTCTTACATTCTTAAGTCCCTTCCCTTTCGCTATTTCATAAAATCTTTCCGCCTCCCTCTTATAATTCTGCCTTACATCATTCATTTCAAAATGTGGGGCAAAAGCAAGTAAAGCATAGGGAATTTCTGGATTAAGTTTTGATATAAACTCTGCAATTTTTGAAATTTCATACTCATCCAGATAACCGGGGACCATAAGAGTTGATACACATAAATGTTTTGAAGAAAACTCTTTAAGATAATTTACTGAAAACTCAAAATTTTCAAAAACTTTTCTACCATCACTTCCTGTTAAAGCAAAATAAACTTCAGGTGAAAAAGCTTTAATATCAAACTTTAAAATTCCTCCACTTTCCTTAACAACATCTAAAACCCTTTTGAGTATTTTTCTGTTCCACATTCCATTAGATTCGAAACAAATAACTTTTCCCATTTTAATAGCTTCCTCAGCAACCTTTAAAGAATGAATACCTTGCGTTGTCGGATCACCACCAAAGAAACAAATACAGTAAACATCAGGGTTTAAAGCCTTCACAAGTTCAACATAAGAAGAAGGTTTCTCTTTCCATGGCTTTGTAAATCTAAAATGATAATTCTGACAAAATAAACAATTTAAGGAACAGGTTTCATAAAATACCGCTAAATTATATTTACCATAAGCCTTATGCCCTGAACAAACAAAGTCAGCAACACAGTTTGTAGGAAGCGGGTCATAATAAAATTTAAAAAAACCTTCATCATGTTTACAGAAATTCAAAATTTTTTTATTCTTAACCATTCTCAAACCACAGAATCCCTTCTCCCCCTCACCCAGAATACATTCCCTCGCACATAAAAAGCACTTGATACCTACCTTTTTATCAGGAAAAGAAAGTTCATATTTTTCCCTTGATTTTTTATGAATAGAAATTAATTTATCCTTTACATTTTCAAAATTAATAATTAAACATTTTTTACATATTCTTAAAATTAAAGGAATGTAATCAAAATTTTTTTTACATATCTCACATCTCATAATAATCTTTCAGCCTCTTCTATATCTTCCATTCTATCAACTGGCACAGTATCTCTTTCTGCAAAAATGCAATAAATGGGAATTCCATTTTCAAGTAACCTTAGCTGCTCAAGCTTCTCTATACTTTCAAGATAACTTTCCTTTAAATTAACAAATTTTTCTAATATATCCTTCCTGTAAATATAAACTCCTATATGCTTTAAATAAAAGGGAGGTTTAAAATCCCTTCCATAAGGAATTTTTGACCTTGAAAAATAAAGTGCCTTACCTTCCCTATCAATTACAACTTTAACTGTATCAGGGCTTTCAATACTTTCATTTGTTTTATAAATAAGTGTTGCTGAAGGATAATTATTTTTTACCGCCTTTTCTATCAACCTTACAAGGTCCTTTTCATAAATTGTAGGTTCATCTCCCTGTAAATTCATTATATAATCATAATCCATATTCTTTGTTGCATGATATATTCTATCTGTTCCTGAAGGAATTGAAGAATCTGTCATAATAACTTTTGCATTGAATTTTTCACAAACTTTTTGTATCCTTTCATCATCAGTTGCTATAATTATCTCAATAAAGTCAAAAGAATTTTTAAGAATTTCTTTTACCTTTTTTGCTTTTTCATAAACCCATTCAATCATCGGTTTTCCTTTTATAAGTGCAAGAGGTTTTCCAGGAAACCTTTTTGAAGAATATCTTGAGGGTATCGCAATTACAAGCTTCATTCAGAGATTAACATAGGAACCATCGTGACATGCAAAGCATATCTCGTTACCAAGAACTTTTTTTAAACCTTCAAGTGTCATATATGTTAAAGTATCTACACCTATTTCCCTACCTACTTCTTCTACACTCTTAAAGGAAGCGATCAGTTCTTCTCTTGTAGGAGTATCAATTCCATAAAAACAGGAATATCTTATGGGTGGAAATGTAATGGCAAGGTGAATTTCTTTTGCTCCCTTTTCCCTCAATAATTTAACCATCTTACTGGATGTTGTTCCCCTAACAATGCTATCATCAATCAAAATAATCTTTTTATTTCTAACATTTTTTTCAATTGGTGTTAAGGTATAGAAGACCTCTCTTCTTCTTATTTCCTCAGAAGGTTTTATAAAATTCCTTCCCCCGTATCTATGTTTTTCAAGAACATCCACAAGGGGAATTTCTATACCCTTTTCTTTCAATCTTTTAAAAAATCCCTCAGCTGCTGCCCTTGATGTTTCAGGAACAGGAGAAATTATTGTATCCTTAAAATCAAAATTCTTGTGAGATTCAAGAAATAAATCACATAAAACCTTTCCAAGTTCTTCCCTGTATTCAAAAATCTGTTTACCTTTATATTTTGAGGTTGTTCTTGAAAAATAAACAATCTCAAAGGAACAGAATTTATTTTCTTTTTCAATAAGTTCATATTTTTTTATATTTAAATCTTTATCAATCAATAAAAGATTCCCCCTTTCAAGTTCAAAAAATTCATTAAATCCAAGTTTTTCAAGAACAATTGTCTCAGAAGTAATAGCTATTCTATTTTCATCATAGGAATAAAAAAGTGGTCTTATGCCGTAGGGGTCCCTTAAGGCAAATAAATATTTATCTTTAAAAATTCCAAGAAGAGAATAACCACCCTTTAAATTTTTTAAAGAGCTTTCTGAAAATTTTAAAATATCTTTTTCCTTTTTAAATATTGAAAAAAAAGCAATAATATCTATTCCTGATTCAAAACCTGGGGTTCCAAATTTTTCAATAATTTCAGGAACATTATAAATATGGCCATTATGAACCATAGCAAGGGATTCATATTCAATTGGCTGAGCTTCTTCTTTTGTTTTTGTAGTTGGATACCTTGTCTGCCCTATAAAACCCCTTCCCTCTATACTCTTTATAACTTCCCTCCTAAAAACTTGGTCAACTGAACCTTGCCCCTTTATTAAATTCCCTTCAAAAGTATATATACCTGCTGCATCCTGACCTCTGTGCTGAAGCATTTCAAGGGAAATATAAGCAACTTCACCTAAATCCTTTCTCTCTCTTTTTTCTAAATAACCTATTATTCCACACATATCAAATACTCCTTATAACTGAAAGGGCATACTCAATATCAGAAAAAGAAACATCCTTGTGAGTCACAAATCTTATTCTGTTTTTACCAAAGGGAAGCGCTAAAACACCTTTTTCTCTCATTCTTTTACATATTTCTTCCTCATTTCTTTCTGTATGAACAATAACAATATTGGTCTCAACATCTTCTGGATTTATATTTATCCAGGATATTTCTGCAAGACCTTCAGCAAGCTTTTTTGCATTTTTATGGTCTTCATCAAGTCTATCTATCATTTTATTTAAGGCAACTATTCCACAAGCAGCAATTATTCCAACCTGCCTCATTCCACCACCTAAAAGTTTTCTAACCCTTCTTGCCTTTTCAATAAATTCTTTATTTCCACATAAAACTGAACCAATCGGGCAGGAAAGACCTTTTGAGAGACAAAACATAAGGGAATCAACATATTTCGTAAATTCCTTAACATCCCTTTTTAAAAAAACTGCCGCATTAAAGATTCTTGCACCATCGAGGTGAACAGGAATTCCATAATTTTCAGCAATTTCCTTTACTTCTTTTAAATACTCAGGGGTCAAAACCTTTCCACCCCAGTAGTTATGGGTATTTTCAAGACAGATAAGGGAAGTTCCGGGTGTATGCAATCCTTCCTTTTTTATGTTTCTTTCAATATCATCAGGGTCAATATAACCTCTTATGCTTTTTAAAGGTCTTGGAAGAACTCTTGAAATTTCTGCAAGATGAGCTACCTCAAAATTATATATATGGCACATTTCCTCTAATATTACCTCACTTCCTTCCTTTGTCCATACCTTACAGGCTATAGCATTTCCCATTGTGCCTGAAGGAACAAAAAGGGCGGATTCAAAACCTGTTTTTTCTGCTGCAAGTTTTTCAAGTTCCTTAACTGTTGGGTCATCTGATAAAACATCATCTCCAAGTGGAGCATTCTTAATTGCCTCATACATTTCAGGGGTTGGCTTTGTAACAGTATCGCTTCTTAAATCAACTATTTTATTCATAGTTTAAAAATAATAAGGTATTCAAGTATCATAAATAAATGAGAATAATATTTCTTGGAACTGGAACGGGTATTCCAGAAAAAAATAACTCTCCAAGTTCTTTATTTGTTGAATATAAAAATACAAAAATTATTTTTGATTTTGGTGAAGGAATAATGAAAAATCTCATAAGAAAAAATATAAGGATAAATGATATAGATGCAATTTTCCTCACCCATTTTCATATAGACCACATTATAGGTATTATTCCTCTTTTATTTGCCTTCAGGTACGAAGCAGACCCAAGAAAAAAAGAATTTTTTATTTTTGGACCATCTGGACTTAAAGGATTAATGGAAGATATTTTTAAATTATTTGAAAAACAACTTGAACCCAAAAGCTATAAATTAAAAATTGAGGAGTTAAAACCTGGAAAAGAAGTTAAATTTAAAAACATAAAAATAGAAACTTTCAAAACAAAACACAGAAATGAAAGTATTGGTTATATTTTAAATGTAAAGGGTAAAAGAATTGCTTATACTGGTGATACTGATTATGATGAAACCTATAGGGATATTATGAAAAAAGTTGATATTTTAATAACAGAATGCTCTGTACCCATTGATATTGAAAATCACATGAATCCTCAAAAAGTTTTAAAATTAATAAAAGATATTTATCCTCATGAAACATACTTAATTCATCTTTATCCTGTTATGGATAGAAAAAAATTAAAAAAATACTTTCACAATAAAATAGATAAAAAGGTAATTATCCCGCCTTTATTTCATGAAATAAAAATTTGATTTTTTAAAGGTTTTTTACATATTCTTAAAATATGGAAAAGGCATTAGAGTGTGATTTAAAATATTTTTCATTAAGTGAAATTTTACAATTAATGGAAAAATTTAAAAAAACAGGCAAGATAGAGATATCTTACAGGGATAAAAAAGGAGAAATATTTTTAGAAGAAGGAAGATGTGTGCACTCCCATTTTAGTAATAAGGAGGGTATTGATGCCCTTTATGAAATGGCTCAATTTATTGAAGGTAAATTGATATTTATCCCATCTCTACTTTCAGATAAAAAAACAATATCAGCACCTTTTACAGTATTAAGGGATGAAATTGAAAAAAGAAGTTACGAAATAAAGGGTTTAAAAGAAAAATTACCGGATCTTGATACTCGTATGGTAAAAAGTGATAAATCTCCTTCTCCAGAACTTACACTGAGAAAAACTGATTGGAAAATACTAACATTAATGGACGGGAAAAAAACTTTAAGGGAAATAATTGAACAAAGCTCCCTTGGTTTGCTTGAAAGTTACAAAAGCTTAGTTTATCTAAAGGAAAAGGGACTTATTGTTGATCCAGAAGAAAGTAAAAAAGCAAGAGAAAATTTAACAAAATTTCTAAATGAATGGTTAAAAGAATTGTCAGGAGAAATAGAAAGTGAAATTAATAAACAGAGTGAATTTATAATCGAAACAATTAAAAAAACAAATCCTGAAATAGGAAATTCAATAAGCTTCAAAAAGGAATTTAAAATATCAGAAAATATTAATTTATCCTTTAAAGATATAGAGGAAATAAAAAGAAAACTTGATGAGATATTTTTGGGAAAACTTGAAGAAATATTTGGTAAAATCCTTGCAAGAAAAAAATATGAAACATTAAAGAAAAAATTATGAAGGAATTAATTGAAAAATTGAAAAAAGAAGTTAATAATTTAAAAGGAATTGTAATATGTGATCTTAATAAAGAAGAAATTATTGAAAGAGAAGGAAGAACAGAACTCTTTGAGGATGGAATACTTTTGATAGGTTCAACTGCAAAACTTGCGCTTGAGAAAAACATAGGAATGAATAAGTTTGATATAATTGAAATAGAACTTAAAACAGGAGAAAAAATTAACTTATTTATGAAGGAAAACCTTTTAACAGGTGTTATTGGTGAAGAACTTGATTTAAATAAAATAAAAGAAGTGATTACAAAATTTGAACCCCTTAAAGAAATAAAGGAGGAGAAAAAACCTGAAGAGGAAATAAGAGAAGAAAAACCGGAAGAAAAAGTTCCAGAAACAGAAAGAAAGGAGGAAATTAAAGAATATATTCCCACACCTGAGGAAAAAATAGCCTTAAATAAAGTGGAGCAGATAAATGAATTAATAAAAGAATTTGCTCCTGGTGATGAAATAAGGTGGGCAAAAGTGGCAATTGCTAAAATAAAAGATACTTCCCCTGAACTTGCCCGTGTTATTTCTCAGGAGGAGAAAGAAATTAAAATAAATCTCCCCTTTAAAGAAAAAATAAATGAAGAGGAAATTAATAAGGCTTTCAGGGCTGTAATTGATATAATATGGAAAATGGCTGTATCTAAATACGGTGTTGAAGAAGCAAGAAAAAAGGTAAAAAAAGTGGCTGAAAAATTAAAATTAATATAATGGAAAATTTAAAATTTGCTTCAATCCTTGAAAAAGGTAATTTAACCCTTTTAAAAGGAGAATTAAAAGAAGAATATAGAAGAATTATAATTGCATTAAAAGAAGCCTGGGATTTTTCAGGACTTACAATCCAGAATTTAAAAATAGTTTTCAATGATGAAACATTAATTTTTAAGGAAGAAAATATGGATAAAATTCTTATTCTTTCCGGTAAAGGAGAGATTGATGTGGAAAGTGTAGAAAAAGAACTAATGGAGAAGGTAAAGGAACAAAAATTTATAGCAAAAGAAGTTCCCGAAAAAGCTCCTGAGAAAAAGGAAGTAGAGATTATTGAAAAACCACTTGATGAAGAAATTTTCGACAATGCTTTTGAAATTACAGTCAAACATTTATCCTTATTTGGCGAAATGGTATTTGATAATATAATTAAGGAAATGAAGATAGATAAGAAAAACTGTCCCCCGAGATTATTCAGAAGGTTTTTAAAAAAGCTTGAAGAGTCAGCTCAGATGATTGTTGGTCCTTCAAAGGCTAAGGAAATGTCAAAGGAAATTGAGTCTCTATTAAAATGAAAATTCTTAACCCAAATTTAATTGAAGAGGATATTTCCCTAAGCGAACTTTTAAGGCCAAGGAAACTAAAGGAATTTATAGGGAAAGAAAAAATTAAAGAAAATTTAAAAGTATTTATTGAGGCAGCAAAAAAAAGAAATGAACCACTTGACCATGTTATTTTTACCGGTCCTCCAGGACTCGGAAAAACAACTTTATCTCATATAATATCTTATGAAATGGGAACAAATATAAAGCTCGTATCAGGACCTGTTATTGAAAGACCTTTTGACCTTGCAGGAATTTTAACAAATTTAAATAAAGGTGATATTCTCTTTATAGATGAGATTCACAGATTACCAAGAAATGTTGAGGAGTATCTTTATTCTGCTATGGAAAACTATGAAATTGAAATAATGGTTGATAAGGGACCAAAAGCAAAATCAATAAAATTAAAATTAAAACCCTTTACTCTTATAGGGGCAACAACAAGAATGGGGCTCTTAACAAGTCCCTTACAATCAAGATTTGGAATTCAGATAAGGATTGATTACTATGAGGTGGAAGAATTAAAGGAGATAGTTAAAAGATCTGCTAAAATTTTAAATATAAAAATTGAAGAAGATGCTGCCTTTGAAATTGCAAGGAGAGGAAGGGGAACACCAAGAATTGTTAATAGACTTTTGAAAAGAGTTAGAGATTTTGCTGATTATAAATTAAAGGAAAAAATTGATCTCGAAATTACAAAATATGCTTTACAAAAACTTGAAGTTGATGAACTCGGACTTAATGAAATGGATAAAAAAATCTTATTCTGTATTTATGAAAAATTTGGTGGTGGACCTGTTGGCCTTAAAACAATATCTCAAGCTGTAGGAGAAGATGTAGGAACAATTGAAGAGGTTTATGAACCTTTTCTTTTAAGAGAGGGATTAATAGAAAGAACTCCAAGAGGTAGAAAATTAACAAAAAGAGCATTAAAACACTTAAATATAAAAGAAAATACAATATTTGAAAGATTATGAAGGAAAAAATTTTAAAAAACTTTTTTTATGGATTTAGAAAAAAATTATTTTTAACCTTTTTCCCATACACCCTTATTATAATAATTTCCTTTGCTCTGTTTTTCCTATTTTATATGCGGGATACAGCAAGAAAAAATATTATAAGTTATTCTGACACCCTTGCAAAAATTACAATTGAAAGAATAAAACTCTCCCTTTTATTTGAAGATTCACTTCTTATAAAAAACATTTTAAAGGAACTCATTAAAAATGAAAATATAATATACATAGCAGTTTATTCAGGAGATTCTTTAAAAAAATTTTATGAAGTAGGAGAAGAACCTAAAAAAGCACATTTTGAAAAGCAAACAGGTAAGGATTGCATCACCTGTCACAGAAAAAAAGAAAAAAATGTATTCTCAGAAAAAGAAAAATATCTTGATATGATATATCCAATAGTTCCACCTGAGGATAAATCTCCTATAGGATTTTTAAGACTTGTAACAAGCAAAAAAGATATTGTAGAAGCAGAAAAAAGAGCTAGTTTCGCAGCTTTTATCTTTTCAATCATTTTCCTCATGGTTGGCGGATTAATTTCCTTTATCCTTTCAATGATACTTATAAATCCAATCAACATATTTAAAAACAAATTAAAAGAAATTGCTGAAGGTGAAGCGGACTTAAGAGTTACAATTAAACTTGACGGGAAAGATGAATTTTCTGAAATGGCAATTTTCTTCAATGAATTCATAAACAAATTAAGGATTAATGTATCAAAAACCCTTGAAACATCAGAAAAGATTAGAGAATTTTCAGAAAACATTTCAAGTGCAACTCAAGAATTGACAGCATCATCAAATGAAGTAACAGATACAGTTCAAAAAATGGCCTCCCTCGCCTCAGAAACTGCATCAAGTGTTATAGATGCTTCAAAATCAGTTAAAGAAATTTTAGAGCTTTCTCTTTCAACATCTGAAGAATCAAGGGAAATGGAGGAATTGGAAAAAGACGCACTTCTTTTTACAAGAAAGGGAAGAGAAGTTTCAGAAATGGTTATGCAGAAATTAACTGAAATGCAAAATGATATAACATCTTTAAGAAATAATATTGAAACCTTATCGCAAATGTTGAGGGGAGTAAGAGAAATAACTGAAAGTATTCAAGGGTTTATGAAAAGGACTAATCTCTTATCTTTGAATGCTTACATAGAAGCTGCAAGGGCTGGAGAATATGGTAAAGGTTTTGCCATAGTGGCACAGGAAATAAGAAAATTGGCCGAAGATTCAAGAATTTCTTCTATAAAAATTCAGGAAATAGTGGAAAACATAAATCAGGGTATGCAAGAAACTTTGAATGCAATGAAAAAGGTAAATGAAACCCTTTTAAGTTCAAGAGATATTATATTTGATGCAGTTTCTCAACTTAAAAAAATAGCTGACCAGACTGAGGAAGCAATGGAAAGAACAAGTAAAATTGCTAAACTCTCACAAAAGGAAAGGGAAGAGATTGAGAAACTTGCTAAATTTATGGATAGAGTGGGTGAAATGTCAGAAAGTGTATCTGTATCCTCTGAGCAGATAGCTGCAAGTATGGAAGAACAACTTGCATCAATGGAAGAAATAACTGCAACAGTTTCGGAACTCGGGAAACTCGGTGATGAACTTAAACTTCTTCTCGGTAAATTCAAAGTTTAAAAAAATCCTTTTTCTTTTTACTATTTTTATTTCATGTAAAAAAGGAATATTAGAGAATTTTTATTTTGAATATTATGACCTTGAAGGTAAAGCTGAGTATTTAAATGAAAGGGGAGAAATTGGATTAATTTACCCAATAAAGGACACATTAAAAGAAGAGGAAAAGTTTAAAAAATTTATTTTTCTTGATGAAACAAAAATTTTAAAAAGGAAGGGAAATTTATTATATGAATTAAAAAAAGTAAAATTCTATTTTCAGGATATTGTAGTTGATGAATTTATGGTCCCATTTCTTGATATTTTACCGATTGAAGGAGAAAAAATTAATTTTAATTTCAGCAAAAAATATTTAATGGGAAGTGATACACTTATATATAAATTTGACAGGTTAATAAGAATAGAAAAAGAAGAAGAAAATTTTACAGCATATCTTTTTGATACTGAAATAAGTATTTTTGAAAATAACACCACAATAAAAAAGGACTCTTTTTCTCTCACACTTGAAGCTCAAAAACTTCCTAAAACAATAAAAAAAGGAGGGAAAACATGGAAGAGAAAAAATTAAGAAAAACTCCCTTCTATGAATTTCATATAGAAAGTAAAGCAAAAATGATTCCCTTTGCAGGATACGAGATGCCGCTTCAGTATGAGGGAATAATAAAAGAAGCAATCCATACAAGAAGAGTTTTATCAATATTTGATGTATCTCATATGGGAGAAATTGAAGTTGAGGGAAAAGATGCACTTAATTTTTTATCCTATATAACCTCAAATGATCCCTCAAAATTAAAATACGGAAAAGTCCAGTATTCCATACTTTTAACTGAAAGGGGAACCTGTGTAGATGACCTTTTAATTTACAGGATGGAGGATAAATTTCTATGTGTGGTAAATGCAGCAAATAGATTTAAAGATTTTGAGTATATGAAAGAAATGAGTAAGAATTTTAAAGATGTTTTAATAAAGGATAGATCAGATGAAATTTTTCAACTTGCAATTCAGGGTCCAAGAGCTCAACCCTTTGTTGAAGAATTTTTTGATAGGTCCTTTTCTGATGTTAAATTTTATACTTTCCTTGAAATAAATTTTATGAATAAAAAACTGATTTTATCAAGAACAGGTTATACAGGTGAGGATGGTTTTGAGATATACGGTGAAAAAAAATTTGCTCTTGATTTTTTAAACGAAATATTAAAAAAGGGAGCAAAGTTTAACTTAAAACCAGCAGGACTTGGAGCGAGAGATATATTGAGATTGGAAATGGGTTATCCTTTATATGGAAATGAGTTAACAGAAGATATAACACCAATAGAAGCAGGTCTTGAAAAATTCGTAAAAATTGAAAAGGAAAAATTCCTTGGAAAAGAAATTCTTGTAAATCAAATGCAGGGTAATATTGAGAAAAAATTAATAGGTCTTGTTTCTGATGAGATGAAAGGTGTTCCACGAAAAGGTGCTGAGGTATTTTATAAATCTGAAAAAGCTGGTTTTATAACCTCAGGAGCTTATTCCCCATTCTTAGATAAAAATATAGCACTATCTTATATTAAAAAAGAGTTTTTAAATTTTTCAGAGTTTGATGTTTTGATAAGAGATAAAAAAATAAGATTTGTAAAAGAAAGTTTTCCCTTTGTAAAAATTACTTCAATCAAAAGATGAAATTTTTTAAAAAGAAAGAAGATATAAAATCACTTGAAGTATCAATAATAGGGGGTCCTTTAGCAAGATACAGTATTCCAAAGGATATGGAAATAGATAAAAATTTAAAATTTGCTCTTATAAAAATTGAGGGAGAAGAAAAACCAATTTATGTAAAAGTAAGAGGAATTTCAGAAAAGGAATCAAAAATTAGATTGGTACACATTTCTCCCTGTGAAGATAAAGAATTAATTAAACTTTTTAGAAATATGGTTTACGGAATTCTATTTGAAGAAAAAATAAGAGACATAAGAATAGTTGATATTGAACTGGATAGAGAAAAAGGTATTATAAAATTTACCTTCACAGCTGATAAAAGATATGACCTATCTAAAATTGCTCCAATTATAGCAAAAAAATTACATTTACATACTGAATTCAAACAGAAGGGAACAAGGGATTATGCAAGGGAACTTGGAGGAATAGGAAGGTGCGGAAGAATTTTATGTTGTGAAACATGGCTTAAGGATATACCTCCAATAACAATTGATATGGCGAGGAAACAGTATATTTTCACTGCACCTGAAAATTTAACTGGAATCTGTGGTAGGCTTCTGTGCTGTCTTAGATTTGAACTTAATGTATATGAGGAACTTTCAAAGGGAATGCCAGAAATAGGAAGAGAAATCTTTACAGAAAAAGGTATGGCAAGGGTTTCAGATATTAATATTTTTAAAAGAGAGTATAAACTAAGCTTTGAAGATGGATCTGAGGAATGGGTTAAAATTGAAGAACCTTAAAAAGGAGGGAAAAATGAAACCAGAAATAAAAAATGAGCTGCCAGGTAAAAATGCAAAAAAATGGCTTACAAAGGATAAAAAATTTATCTCCCCTTCTTATACAAGAGTTTATCCATTAGTTGTTGAAAGGGGAGAAGGGGTATGGGTCTATGATGTTGATGGGAATAAATTTTTAGACTTTAACGCAGGAGTTGCGGTTTTAACGCTTGGGCATTCCCATCCTGAGGTTATAGAAACTGCACTTAATCAGATGAAAAAACTTATACACTATTCTGGAACAGATTTTTACTATTCTTCTGAAATTAAACTTGCTGAAAAACTCGCTGAAATTACACCAGGAGCTAAAAATAGGAAAATATTCTTTTCTAATTCAGGTGCAGAATCAGTGGAGGCTGCAATTAAACTTGCAAGATACTATACAAATAGACCCTATATACTTGCCTTTTACGGTGGATTTCATGGAAGAACAATGGGAGCTCTCTCTGCAACTGCAAGTAAAACAATACATAGAAAAAGATTTTTCACCCTTTTCTATGGAACAGTTCACGCACCTTATCCTTATTGTTTCAGATGCCCCTTTAACCTTAAATACCCGGATTGCAATTTTGCATGTATAAGTTTTATTGAAGAAAACATTTTTTCAAGACTTGTAGACCCTGAAGAAGTTGCTGCTTTTATTATTGAACCAATTCAGGGAGAAGGTGGTTATATTCCTGCTCCAGAGAACTATTTTAAAGAACTAAAAAAATTAATTGATAAATACGGAATACTCCTAATTGTTGATGAGGTTCAAAGTGGAATGGGAAGAACAGGTAGATTTTTTGCCATAGAGCACTATGATGTAATACCCGATATTATAACCCTTGCAAAAGGAATAGCTTCAGGATTCCCACTTGGAGCCTGTATTGCAAAAAGTGGCATTATGAACTGGCCACCAGGAACTCATGCCTCAACCTTTGGTGGTAACCCTGTATCCTGTGAAGTAGCTTTAAAAGTTATTGAAAAACTTGAAAATGGCCTAATGGAACATGTGAGCTCCCTTGGAGATAAAGTTTTAAAAGACCTTGAAAAATGGAAGGAAAAATACGAAATTATCGGAGATGTGAGAGGAAAGGGATTAATGATAGGTCTTGAAATTGTAAGTGATAAAAAAACACTTAAAAAGGACAAAACAAAAAGAGACCTTATAGTTCAGGAATGTTTTAAAAAGGGACTTTTAATCTTACCAGCTGGTGAAAATGTTTTAAGAATATGCCCACCCCTTATAATAAAAGAAGAAGAGCTATATACCGGAATTGAAATACTTGAAAATGTTATTAAGGAAGTATCGTATAAACCAAAAAAGTTAAATAAGACATAGGAAAACCTCTAATAAAAAAAGAAAAATAGAAATAAAAAGGAAATTTTTTTTAAGATTTATTGAAAAAAGCTCTTTTTTATCCTTTATAAAAATAAAATTACTACTCAATTCATTAATTTCTGAAATTGAAGGAAGTGAAGGTGGATTTACCTCAAGTATAATCTCTTTGTTTTTACCTCTAAGATAATAAATTCCCCTTGATAGAGGTTTTAAAAAAATTTCTCTACCCTCATAATCAAAAATTTTTTCTTCCTTTGAAGTATAAAGGGAATATTTATCTTCATCTAAATTTAAAACTAAAAAACTACTTTCAGGAATTGAAAATTTTTTTGTTACAAAAAAATTTACAACCTCATAAAGAAGTGTGGCAAAATCCGGATAATATACAAAATTTGTATAATTTTCATCAGGATAAAATCCTGCTAAACACAGATTATGAGTAAGGGAAAAAATATTATAATTAAAATCCTTTATCTTAAAATTTTTATCACCTGAGATAACAAAAAATTTTTTGAAATATATTTTTTGATTTAAACTTGTAACATTATTTAATTTACCCCCTAAAATTATTCCTTTCTTTTTCAATAATAACTTCAATTCATCAATTAAAGTATCAGGGAAAATTATTAGGTTTTTATTTTCTGAAATGAGTTTTTCAATAAGTTTTATATCTTTAATTCCAATCACAATAAAAACTTCTTCTTCTCCTTTTTTCATTGCCTCAGAAAATGCAGTTATGTATTTATTATTACCTATAATTTTTATTTTTGCTCCTTTATTTTTTTTAACGTAAAAAAATTTTTCGTTATCATCAGGATAATCATCTTTAACATCAATTTTTATAAAAACTGGATTCCAGTCTGAGGTCAAATTGAATCTAAACAAATTATCTCCCTTTTTTATATTAAGTTCTTCTCTTAAAATCATATCCCTTTCGTGATAAATTTCAAGTGGAATATTTGAAGTATCAAAATCAGAAGAAATTACAATATACATACCTTCATAGTCATCAATTATATCTTTTATTTTTATGTTTTTAACCTTTTTTTCTCCAATCAGATAAATTCTTTTATCCTCTAAAATTGAAAGTTTAATTAAAGCAGTATCAGGGAGAGGTCCTAAAAAATAAATATTTTTTACTTTTTTATCATTTAAAAGAGAATCAATTTTAGAAAAGGGAATTTTTTTAACATTATAATCCTTTAACTTTTTTTTATAAAAGGGATGTTCAAAATAAACAATATGATCAAAAATTCCGTATTTTGATTTAATAATAGGCTCACTAAAAGAGAGTATAACAAAAAAAATTACAAGAATTCTTAGGATAAGAACTAAAATATCCTTTATTTTTCTTTTTTTTCTTATTTCCTTTTCTTTTTCAAAAATAAAAACCCAGGGATATAAAATTTTTGTTATTCTTAACTGTAAAAGAAGATGAATTACAAGGGGAATTAAGGAAAAAGGTAAGAGTAAAAGTAAAAGAGGTTTTAAAAATATCATAAAGATTTAATAATCATTAATAAATTCTTCTCATAGGACTCAAAGGTATTTATATTAAAATTCTTTATACCTCTCTTTAAAATTTCTTCATTTAGATTTTTTTCAAATTCAGATAATTTTTTTTTAAAATCTTCCCATAATTTTCTTTCATCAATAACAAGTTCATTTTCTGTTTCTAAATCTTTTAAAATAAAGGGGGGATTTTTATAAAGATTAAATTCTTCCTCTGAAACAAGTCTTATTGAGTAAACCTTGTTATTCTTTGCTTTTAAGTATTTTAATCCTTTCACAAATTCATAGGGTTTGTGGTAATAGTCAGTAAAAAGAAAAATAATACTTCTCTTTTTAATTATCTCAATAAGATAAGGAAAAATTTCATCTGGTTCTGTTTTACCCTCTGCTTTCAATTTTTCAAGAACATCTCTAATTTTTTCTAAATTCCCTCTTTTTGTTGAAGGAGGTATAAAAAATTTCTCTCTATCAGAAAAAACAAAAAGGGAAGGTGCATCCCTTTGAAGATGAAAAAGATATGAAAGGGACAAAATTAAAACCTTTGCATATTCAATTTTAGGTGGCGCTCCATAATCCATTGATTTAGAAGAATCGAGCAAAAAATAAACATTTGAATTTGTTTCCTCAGAAAATTTCTTTGTATATAATCTTTCTTTCCTTGCAAAAACCTTCCAGTCAACCATCCTTAAGTCATCACCCAGAGAATATTCTCTATGTTCAACAAATTCTGAGGAATATCCATGCAGGGGACTTTTGTGAACACCAAGTAAAATTCCTTCTAAAAGAGCTTTTACCTTTAATCTCAAGCCTTTTAAATTTTCAATCCTCTTTAGCTCTTCTATCATAAAAATTCAGTAATTTTTTCAACAATCTCTTCAGGAGATAAAATAAAATCAGATATATCCTTCACTGCACATGGCATTCCATAAATGAGAGAGGTTTCTTTATTCTGAGAAATTATTATTCCTCCCTTTTCTTTAATTTTTTTTGCACCCTCACTTCCATCCTTTCCCATTCCTGTTAAAATTATTCCAATTGAATTTTCTCCGTAAATTTCTGCAATAGCTGAAAGAATATAATCACCACTCGGTTTTACTCCCCACTTAGGTTCTTCATCAATTAAATCTATAAATATTTCTTCTTTTATCTTTTTTAAACTCATATGAATTCCACCTGGTGCAATATAAATGTATCCCTCTTTTACTTTTTCTTTATCCCTTGCTTCAAAAACTTTTTTTCCTGTGACAATTTTAAGTCTTTCAGCAAAAAGGGATGTAAAACTTTTTGGCATGTGCTGGACAATAAAAATTGGAATTTTAACCTTGGGAATATTTTTTAAAATAAATTCAATAACAGGAGGACCACCTGTTGAAGAAACTATTCCAATTGCATTAACCTTTTTAACTTTTACTTTTTCTTTTATTTCAACTTTTTTAAACTTAAATTTTAGTATTTCTGGATTGACATTTTTAGCAAGTTTAATTTTTTCATAAAGCTCAATTTTTATCTTTTCAATATCCATTGAAATAGAACCAGAAGGTTTTGTCACAAAATCAAAGGCACCCTTACTCAATGCAGAAAGTGTTACCTCTGCACCTTCTTTTGTATAGGCAGAAAGCATTATACAGGGAACAGGGTTTTCACTCATTATATGTTCAAGAACTTCAATTCCACTTAAACCTGGCATCTCATAATCAAGAGTAACAACATCGGGTTTTAATTTTTTAACAAGTTCAATTGCTTCTTTTCCGTCCTTCGCAGTTCCAACAACTTCTATATCACTGAAGGAAGATAAAATATCACTTATAAGTATTCGCATTAAATAGGAATCATCAACAACAAGAACCTTTATCTTATCTGAGGACAAGTTCCTTATCCTTCCTTTTCACAACAATTTTTCCCTCGCTTACATCAAATATAACAGATCTTCCTTCATTTCCACCAACATCTTCTTTTACGATTTTTATATCAAGTCTCATAAGAACATTTCTTGCCTCCAGAACATTTCTGGCACCAATTGACCAGGGAGAAGTGGAAATAGGAGAATCAAATATCGTTGCACCACCTATTAAATAGGCTTCAAGATTTTCTTTTTTTGCCCCTATATGCTCCATTTCTTTAACAATCTGGGGAATTGCCTTATTAACATACCTGTAACCAGGCGTATTATCATCTAATCTTTTTGGAGCAGGAAGCATGGAATGCACAAATCCTCCAATTTTGTTTTCTCTATCAAAAAGTATTAGTACTATACAGGAACCAACTCCTATTGCTTTAAGCACACCCTCACCTTTTAAAACCTTCCCTTCACCTATCCCAATAAAATATTCGGGTTTCATATTTTTTCTAACTTAAAGGATTTATATACTTTTTAATAGCCTCCCTTGCTGGTTCAAAGTAAGGATTTATTTCTATTATTCTTTCAAATACTTTTTTAGCTTCATCAATTTCACCCTTTCTTATAAGAGCTAAGCCATAAAGATAAAGAATATCTTCTGAATCAGGTGATTTTTCTTTGGCTTTTTCTAACAAAGAAATAGCACTTTCATATTCTCCTCTTTCAAATAGAATTCTCGCCATACCTGATAAGACTTCAGGAACTTCAGGGTGAGTTTCCATATATTTTTTTAAATAAATTTCTGCCTCTTCAAAATTTTTGTTACCAATAAGAGTTAAACCGAGCAAAAGATAGCCTTCCTCCAGCTCATAAGATTTTAACACTTCTTTCAATATCTTCTCCGCCTCTTTATATTCCCCCCTTAAATAAAAGGATTTTGCAGTTTCAAATTTTCTCAAATTCTCCTCCCTTTTAACCACCTCTTCCATTTTTTCTTTATAAGAAACTAATCCCTCAGTAAATTCTTTCATCTTTAAAAAGAGTTCATTAAGCACTTCTCGTTCCCTATCTAAATTACTCATTAATTCAGATATTTTACTTTCAGACAATTTAGTTATTTCTTCAAATTTTTGTTTTTCAGAATCAAGAATTTTTGTTAAGGCTGATTCAAAATATTTCATAAATTCATTCCTTTCCTTAACAAATTCTTCTAAAATTTTTTTAAAATTTTCATAGTTATTATTTAAAATTTCCTGAAAATAAGCCTTAAATTCCTCTAACCTTTTACTTTCTTCCTCTTTTGAACTTTTAATGTAATTAACTATATCCTCTGAAAATTTATATAAAATTTTTGCAAGGGAGACCTGCATAGTGTTAAATTTCTCTTCAATTGAAGACACCCTTTTAATTCCTTCTTCCCTTGTTTCTTTTATAAGATCATATAAAGCCTTCATATTCTCATTTAAATTAAAAGTAAATTCATTAATATTTTCTTTTAAGACTGTATAATTAAAATCAAAAGCAACACCACACCTTCCATCCCTGAAAAGGAAACACTTTTCCTTCTGACAAGGAACTTCCTTTAATATTAAAATTTCTTCACCATTTTCCTTTTTTTCCCAGATTGAATTTGACAAAAAGGGACATATTTCCATTACTTTCCTCCTTCCATAGGTATAATTTTAAGGCTCTAAAAGGGGCAAGGGAAAATTTCTCCTACTTTTTAAAAATCTAAAAAATATTTTCGGGTCTCTTAAAAAAATCAAATTAAAATAAGATTCACCTAAAGTTTCTTTTTTCTTTTTATCTTTAAAGTATTTATTCCATAAATTATCAAGAATATCAAACCTTTTATTTTCAGAAATAACCTTAACAAACTCCTTCCATATAAAAGAGAGCTCCTCTTTTTTAAAAACAATCAATTTTTCAATTAAATTCTTAAAGTAATCAAGATTTTTTTCTTTCATTGAAAGCTCTTTTAAAACAAAAATTTCTGTATCAATATCCTTTATCCTCTGCGCACAGGTATTTATAAGTTCATAAAGCTCTCTATCGTAATCAAAAGCCTTTATTCCCTCCTTTATTATTGCATAAAAAGTTCCCTCCAGTTTAAGTTCCATTATATTTTTCAATTCTTTCTTAAATTTTTCTACATCTCTAAACTTTATTGAAAGAATAAGGGATAACCCTTTTCCCTCAGGTATAAATTTCTCCCATTTATTTCTTCTTTTTTCTACTTCTTCAGGATATTTTTCGAGTGCCTCCTGATAAAGGTATATTGAGCCTTTATCATCTCTTTCAGCGAGAAAATCTGCATAGGTAAAAATAAAATCCTTTTCCCTTACTCCTTTTAAAAAAGCATCACGCATAACATCATAAGATTCCTTTGGGAACTTTTCAATAAACTCTTTCTCTTTAAGTAGTTTAAAAAATTTATTAAAATCTCTAAATTCCCTTTTAAGAATAAAAAATAAAAGTTTCGCCTTTGCTTCATCTTTTCTAATTCTTTCATAGGAGAAATTTTTTATATCTTCCAAAAGATCATAAAGTCTCTCATTCAATGCAAGTTCATAACTTTTTATTAATTCTTCTTCAAATTCTTTCCCCTCTTCATAATTAAGTTTTGCTAAATAATATAATAGATAGGGGTCTTTCTGTGTATCAGGATAAATGTTCAAGAAAAACTTAAATTCATCCTTTAACTCAGGGTTATCTTCAAAAAATTTAAGGAGTAAATCTCTATTTTTCTCTTTTTCCAGTAAATTTAATGAAAATTTATAAAGGTCAATTTCAGGAAAATAGGGAAATTTTGTCTCAATTGTTAAATATATATCTTTTATTTTACTTATTAGTTTTGGAGAACTCAAAGCAAGCATAAAATAGTATCTTACTGCTTCAAGAGGCTTTGAAAGTAAAAGAGCAAGTGAACCGAGAGTTTGATAAATAAAAGGGGACTTATCATTTTTTTCCTCCTCCTTGAGAAATTCATAAAGAAAATAGGGGTCAAATTTTTTCTTTTCCTTTAATAAAATTTTAATAATTTCCCTTGCTTTATCTTTTTCACCCCTTTTATAAAGTATAATGGATTCAAGAGAAATAACATTATTCAACATCTTCTCATCCTTTATTTCTTCTTTTAAAATACTTATAAACCTTATAGCCTCCTCAAATTTGTTCCAGAATAAAAGGGTATTTACATATATAAAAATTAAGGTGGGGTCTTTCTTTTCTTTCATCTTTTCTGTAACAACTTTGGAAATTTCAGGGAGAAGTTTTTTATCAATCATTGCCTTTTTTAAATATTTTGAACTCTCTTCAAATTTACCCATTTCAAGAAGTATTGCTCCCTTTAAAAAATTGTATTCAGGTATATCCTCTCTAAATATTCTTTCAACTATATCCTTTACAAATTTTTCTCCTTCTACATAGGCTTTATAAAGTTTTATTGCTCCTTCTTTTAAATTTTTCTTTCTAATCAGGGATAATCCCTCAACAACAAGATATTTTTTTGAAAATTTATCCTTTTCTTTATTTAAGAAATCAATTATTTTATCATTAAAATCTTTATGTATTTCTCCAAACTCATCAAGTAAAAGTAAAGCATAATCTGAATAATTTGGAAATTTTTCCAAAAGATTTTTTATTGAATCAAAAAATTCTTCATTTTTTTCTTGAATTTTTATTTCAGCATCAAAGAGTAAGCCTTCTGGAATATTTAAAAGAGAGTCCCTTTTCCTCTTAAATTCTTTTAAAATTAATTCTCTATTAAAATTTTTTCTCAAAAGATACCTTAAAATATTAATTCCATCTTTATACTCACCATTTCTAACAAGAGAAGAGCCAAGGGAAAAAAGAAAAAACTCTGATTTTATATTTCTCTCTTCAGAAAAATCCTTTAATATATTCAAAACATCAATGTCACTTAAATAATCAGGGTTATTTTCGTATAAAAATTTTAAATTCTCTTCAATTTTCTCTTCCTCCATCTCAAGTAAAATTCTAAAGGCTCTTGCTGAAAAGGATTTTAAAAGGGTTTCCCTTAAAGTTATGATGCTTTCACCTTTTTTAACTCTTATCTTAAGAAATTCTGCTGCATCTTCAGTCTTACCAAGTTCTTTTAAAATATCAGAAACAATAGAAACTTCCTCATCATCTAAGTTTTCCCTTTTTATATCCTTAACAATGTTATAGGCATAATTTAAATCTAAGTTCTCTTTATTTTTAAGTGATTCTCTTAAAAAAATAAGTCCTCTTTTCCTTTCCCCTTTAAGAATTAAAAGGTTAGAAAAGAGAAGTTTAAAATAAGGGTTTTTGGGATTTCTTTTTTCAAATTCGCTAATTAAATAAGGGAAAAAGGATTCGTCCTCCAAAAGGTCATCAATGTATTCTAATGCTTTATCTTCATCTCCTTCAGAATAATTTATAAGAAAATTTGTGAAACTGGCATACTTTCTAATAAAGCCCATATTCTGAATCCTCAAAATTTCTTTTCTTAAAAAATCTTCTTTATCTTTAAATTTTTCATATATTTCAAAAAGTTTTAAAGAAGCTTCAATGTATTTTTTTGAATAAAATAAAAGAGAATAAATAAACATTTGAGATACAAATTCATCTTTTTCAGAATGTTTTTCAAAAAAATGCTTTTTCTCTCTTTCCGGGATAAGGGGGAATAAATTTTCAATCCTTTCAAGCTCACCCTCTGAAATAAATTCAAGTAAAACTTGCTCCCTTAATAATATTTTATCCTTTTCCTCACCACCAAAATGAGAAACCATATGTTCAAGAACTCTTTTTTTCCTATCAGGGAAATTTTTTATAAGTAAAAAATGACCCACTGCTTCTTTATAATTTTTCAAAAGAAGAGCAAGTTCAAGACTTACTTCAAGAAGATCAGGGTCTCTTGGTGAAGTTTTTAAAGCCTTTTTACACAAAGAATAGCCCCTCTCCCATTTACCCTCTTCCATCAATCTTTTCGCTTCAGAAGCTGTTTTCTTAGGGTCTAAAGCAAAAAAGGGAAGCATACCTTATCTTCTTCTCATTCTTTTCATCTTTATTTCCTCGTATTCTACAACAAGTGCAGCAACAATAAAAATTGATGAATAAGTTCCAACAATTATACCTATCAAAAGAGCAAGAGCAAAATCAAAAAGAAGTGGACCACCAAGAAATAAAAGGACAATCAAAACAAGAAGTGTAGTTCCCCCTGTTATAATTGTTCTTGATAACGTTTCATTTAAACTTCTATTTGCAATATCAATAAATTTACCCTGTCTTTTCTTCAAATTCTCCCTTATTCTATCAGAAATTACAATTGAATCATTTATAGAATAACCAACAATTGTTAAAAAGGCAGCTATTACAGGAACAGTTATTTCTCTTGAAAATAAAACAAAAACACCGAGAGTTATCATTACATCATGGAAAAGAGCTATAATAGAACTTACTCCAAAGGGAAGATTAAATCGGAAAGCTATATAGATAAGCATTAAAACCATTCCTATTAAAACAGCATAAATTGCTCTTAATCTTAATTCAAATCCAACTCTCGGACCTACTTTTTCTGCTCTTTCTATTTCTATATTAAGCTTAAGTTTTTTATTTAAAAACTTAACAAGTGAATCTGCTTCTATATTTTCATAATATTTAATTATATGCTCCCTTAAAGTTATTTCCTGTATTTCAGCTCTTGCAAGCTTTATCTCTGAAAGAGCATTTCTCAAATCAGAAGTCTTTATATCTCTATCAGTATGAATATGTAGTAAAGTTCCACCGAGAAAATCTATACCGTATTTGGGTCCTTTAATAAAAAGAAGTAAAATAGATAAAAGAACAAGAAAACCTGAAATTGCAAGAAATATTCTTCTTTTTGAAAGAAAATCTATATTGGGTGTTTTAAATAATTCCATTTATAACCTCCTTATATAGGTAAACTTTTTACTTTTTTAACAATAACAAAGTAATCAAAAATTGTTCTTACAACAAAAACAGCTGTAAAGAAAGAAGTTGCAATCCCAAGGGCAAGAACAAGACCAAATCCTCTTATTGGACCTGTTCCAAACCATATAAGCACAAGTGCTGAAAAGATTGTTGTAAGGTTTGAGTCAAGTATTGTAATAAGTGCCCTTGAAAAACCTGCATCAACTGCAGCTTTAAAGGATTTACCAAGTCTCAATTCTTCCCTAATCCTTTCATAGATTAAAACATTTGCATCAACTGACATACCAATTGTAAGAATGAGACCTGCTATACCCGGTAAAGTAAGGGTCCCTTTAAAAAGGGAAAGAAGAGAGAGGATTATTATTAAATTCAATATAAGAGCAAAATCAGCAACAGCTCCTGCAAATAGGTAATAAATAGCCATAAAAATCATAACAAGTAGACCACCAAGAATAGCACTCTGAATACCCCTTCTTATTGAATCCTTTCCAAGTAATGGACCAACTGACCTTTCCTCTTCTATGTCCACAGGAGCTGGTAAGGCACCTGCCCTTAAAATAACTGCCAGGTCTCTTGCTTCATCCATTGACTCAATTCCTGTAATCTGGGCATTACCTGTTGGTATTTTCTGGGCAATTCTTGGAGCAGATTGAACAATTGAATCAAGAACTATCGCAAGCCTCCTTCCTACATTCTCACCCGTAACTCTTGCAAAATCTATTGTGCCCCTTCTATCAAAGGAAATATTTACAACTGGTGTATTCTGAAGAGCCGGGTCAGTTCCCTGATAAACTGATTGCCTTGCATCTTTTATATACTCACCCTTTACATCTGGATTTTTATTTAACAAAAAAATTGACCTTAACTTTTTCCCTTCAACTTCAAAAGATTTACCAAAGAGAAAAATTTTATCCTTTGGAATTAATTTTTTAACTTCCTCCCTTTTTATTATTTTTTTAATTGAATCAAGATAAATTTCTTCAAAAACTATATCCCCCCTGTATAAAAATAAAAGTGGTTTTAAAGGTGAATTTTTATTACCCCCTTCTATTTCTAAAAGAGATTTATCAATATTATCAAGAACTCTCTTAGCACTTTCAATATCCTCAACTAAATGAAAAGTTAAAACTGCTGTTTTTCCGATTATTTCCCTTGCTCTTTCTCTGTCCATAACACCAGGCAACTGAACCATAATCCTATCTTCACCTATAGGCTGAATAACTGGTTCAAAAACACCCCACTGGTCTATTCTGTTTCTTATTATTTCAAGGACCCTATCCCTTGCTTCTTTAACTTTTTCCTTTTCCGGTGGGTTAACTTTCAAAACAAGATACATACCTCCTATAAGGTCAAGACCAAGTGAAAGAGTTCTTCTTAAAAGTTTTCTTATCTCTTCTTTTGGCTTTTTTTCAAGTTCGGATTTGGGTATTGAATAATATTGTATTGTAGGGAAAAGAGAAATAATGGAAAAAAGAAGAACACCCAAAATAATTAAAAATTTAAACCTAATAGTTTTCACTTTTTTTAAAATTATTTTTTGGGAATGGAACCCTTAAGAATATAGTGTATGATTAAGAATAAAATTATAATAAAAAAGATAATGCTTTATCAACATTTAAACTTGAAAAAAATTAAATAAAATCATATAATTTTAAAAAATCTTTCCGCGGAGGGTTCAAATCCGGCTCTAAATTTGAAAAAAAGGAGGGATTTTAAAATGATTGAAATTAGATTCCATGGGAGGGGAGGTCAGGGGGCAGTAGTAGCTTCAAAGGTAAGTGCAATAGCAGCTTTTAAAAGTGGCTACTATCCCCTTGCCTTTCCTCAGTTTGGAGTTGAAAGAAGAGGGGCACCTGTAACAGCTTTTTTGAGAATCTTTAGTCCTGATGAAAAACTTTTTTTAAGATGTAATATATATAACCCTGATATTATTGTAATTCTTGATACATCACTTCTTGAAATGATAGATGTTACAGAAGGTCTTAAAGAAAATGGAAAAATAATAATAAATTCACCTAAAAATCCAGAAGACTTTAATTTTAAAGGAAAATTTAAAGTTTACACAGTTGATGCAACAGAAATTGCTGTCAAGTATAAGCTCGGTTCAAGAACTCAACCAATTGTGAATACCTCAATTTTAGGAGCCCTTGCAAAGGTAAGCAAGATTTTTGGACTTGAAGAATTAAAATATGCAATAGAGGAAGAAGTTTCTGTTAAAAAAGAAGAAAATATAAAAGCAGCTGAAGAGGCATTTCAAAGTGTAAAAGGATTATAAAGGAGGAAAAAAAATGGATAAAAGAATTTCTTATAAAGATATCAATGAATTACCAGAAGTTGCTCTTTCGACGGGTTCAACAAAAGTTTTAAAAACAGGTTCATGGAAAAATTTAAAACCTGTAATAGAAGATAAAGCTGCACCCTGTTCAAAAGCATGTCCTTTAGGGACAAAAATTCCACAGTATTTTTTTTATATTATTGAAAAAAACCTTGATAGAGCAGCTGATATTTTACTTGAAAAAAATCCCTTTCCAGCAATAACAGGAAGAGTTTGTCCTGCCTTTTGCCAGATCGGATGTAACAGAAAAAGGTTCGATGAAAGAATTTCAATAAGAGAACTCGAAAGATTCGTAGGTGATTATATTCTTAATAGGGGATATAAAATAAAGGAAATCCCTTCGGATACAGGTAAAAAAATATTAGTAATAGGTTCTGGACCAGCTGGAATGGCTGCTTCTTACTTTTTAAGGATAAAAGGACACTCTGTTACAATTTATGAAAGAGAATCTCTTCCTGGTGGAGTATTAAGGTATGGAATTCCTTCCTACAGATTACCCAAGGATATTCTGGATAGAGAGTTTGATATGCTTTATAAAATGGGAATAAAAATTGAAACAAATAAAGCACTCGGAAAAGACTTTTCCATAGATGAACTTAGGGATAAATTTGATGCTATCTTTATTGCTATTGGAGCATGGGTTGAAAAGAAAATGAAAATTGAGGGTGAAGATTTAATGCTCTCAGGATTACATTTTTTAAAGGAAGTTAATGAAGGAAAAGATATCTCAAAATTCATAGGTAAAAAGGTAGCCTGTATAGGAGGAGGTAATGTAGCAATGGATGTTGTGAGAACACTCAAAAGAATTAAAGCAAATCCAGAAATACTTTACAGGAGAACTGAAGCAGAAATGCCTGCTCTTGAAGAAGAAAGAGAAAAAGCAAAAAGCGATGGGATTCCATTTCATCTTTTAGTTCTTCCGATAAAAGCTCAGAAGAAAAATGATAAAATTGTTTTAACTCTACAGAAAATGCAACTTGGAGAACCTGATTCTTCAGGAAGAAGAAGACCAATTCCTATTGAGGGTGCAGTTTATGAAGAGGAGTATGATTTTGTAATAAAGGCAATAGGTGAAGAGGCTGATAGAAGCGCTTTACCTTCCGAATATCTTGGTGATGATGGATGGCCTTTTGCTGATAAAAAGACAGGAGCTATGAAAGTTAAAGGTGTTTTTGCTGGCGGAGATTTTATTCAGGGTCCTTCAACAGTTGTTGAGGCTGAATCTTGGGCTCAAAAAGCTGCTGAAAGTATTGATAGATTTCTAAAAGGTGAAGATATAAATGTAAGGGAAGCTCCACCAAAAACTGTTTCCTTTATGCTTATAAATACTGATTATTTTAATAAAGAAAAAGCAGTTCATCCTTTTGAGCTATCTGTAGAAGAAAGAATACAAACCTTTGATGAGGAGGTAAAAACTTTACAAGAAGAAATGGCTATAAAAGAAGCAAAAAGGTGTTTTTCCTGTGGTTATTGTAATTCCTGCGGAAATTGTTTTGTTTATTGTCCTGATATGTCAATATTATGGAAGGATAATAGACCCTCTGTAGACTACGATTTTTGCAAAGGTTGTGGTATTTGTGCGAAAGAGTGTCCAAGGGGAATAATTCAGATGGTTTAAAACAAAAGGAGGATTAAAAATGGAAAAATTAAAAATTGAAAAGAAAACAAAAAAAGTTTTATATGGCAATCACGCAGTTTCTTATGGAGTTAAGTTATCAAGGGTAGAGGTTATATCAGCCTATCCAATAACACCACAAACTCAGGTTGTTGAACTTCTATCAGAAATGTGCGGTAAAAAGGAATTAAATGCAACTTTTGTAAATGTTGAATCAGAACATTCAGCAATGGCTGTTTGCATCGGTGCAAGTATAACTGGTGCAAGAACCTTTACAGCAACATCATCACAGGGATTGCTTTTAATGCATGAACTTTTACACTGGGCAGCAGGTGATAGATTGCCTATTGTCATGGCAGCAATTAATAGAGCTGTTGGAGCTCCATGGTCAATATGGTCTGATCAAAATGATACAATCTCACAGAGAGATACAGGTTGGATGCAGATTTACTGTGAATCCAATCAGGAAGTTCTTGACTCTGTTATACTTGCCTACAAGGTTTCAGAAAGAGTTTTTCTTCCTACAATGATTGTTCTTGATGCCTTTATTTTGTCCCATACTGCTGAACCAGTTGAAATACCTGATCAGGAAGAGGTAGATGAATTTTTGCCACCCCTTGATTTGCCCTGGGCACTTTCTCCTGAAAATCCCTTTGCAATAGGTGCGGTTGTTTCTCCTTCAGGTCCTTATATGGAATTTCGCTATAAAATTCAAAAGGCAATGGAAACGGCACTTTATGAAATTGAAAAAGCTGGTGAAGAATTTGAGAAAAAATTCGGAAGGAGATGGGGACTTGTTGAGGAATTTATGATGGATGATGCTGAAACCGTGATTGTAAGTTCAGGAGCAATTTCCTCAACTGTTAAATATACTGTAAATAAAATAAGAAAAAATGAAAATAAAAAAATCGGTGTGTTGAGAATAAGAGTTTTAAGACCCTTCCCCTTCAATAAAGTAAGAGAACTCCTTGAAGGAAGAAAAAAAGTTATTGTTATGGATAGAAATATATCCTTTGGGCTTGGTGGTGTTTTCTTTAACGAAATAAGATCTTCCCTTTACACATCAAGAAAAAAACCAAAACTTATTGGATATATTGTAGGTCTTGGTGGAAGGGATATAACACCTTCTGATGTTTATGGGATAATAAAAGATGCAGAAAAAAGAAAAACTTCCGAGGATATTATTTTCTGGGGATTAAAGGAAGAAAATATAAACTTATAAGGAGGGAAAAAAATGGTTTTTGAATGGGGAGAACTTTTACAGGAAGAAGTTTTAAATCCCGGTGTTTTATCATGCCAGGGCTGTGGTGCAGTTATAACAATGAAGCATGTTTTAAAAGCCCTTGGTAAAAATACTATTACTACTATTCCAGCCTGCTGTTGGACAATAATTGATGGACCCTATCCATACCACTCCCTTAAAGTTCCAGTTTTCCATACTGCCTTTGAAACAGCAGCAGCAACTGCAACTGGAATAAGAGCAGGACTGAATATAAAAGGTAAGAGAGACATAAATGTCCTTGCCTTCGCAGGTGATGGAGGAACCTTTGATATTGGACTTCAGGCATTATCCGGAGCAGCTGAGAGAAATGAAGACATTCTATATATATGTTATGACAATGAGGCTTATATGAATACAGGTATTCAGAGGTCAGGGGCAACTCCTTATAAAGCCTGGACAACCACAACACCTTTTGAAAGTCCTAATCCAAGACCTAAAAAGAATATAGTTGAAATTATGAGGGCACATAGAATTCCCTATATTGCGACAGCAACAGTTGCCTTTCCCCTTGATCTTTATAATAAGGTAAAAAAAGCTAAAGAAATAAAAGGAACAAGATTCATACATGTTCTTGCTCCATGCCCCCCTGGATGGAGAATGGATTCTGAACTTACAATAAAGGCATCAAGACTTGCAGTTGAAACAAAATTTTTCCCCTTATATGAAGTAGAAGATGGTGATAAAATTAAAATAAATTATATGCCAAAGGGACTCCCCTTAAAGGAATACTTTCAGATTCAGGGAAGATTCAAACATTTAAAGGAAGAAGAGATAAATGAAATCCAGAAAATGGTAGATTCATATTTTGAAAAATTGCTTGAAGAACACAAAAAAACTTTTGGAACAACAGATAATATAAAAAGGGGAGTTTATAGATAAATTTAATGTAACTTAAAATATACAAGATTTTGCAAAATTCAAATTATTTTAATTAGATGTATTTAAAAAGTACTTATAAGAGAAAAATTTTCTTACACAGGACTCCAAAAGAAAAAAAGGAATGGTTATTGCATTATTTTTAATTGATGGAAAAAAATTTGATTCTAGCTATGGTTTACGAGGAAGAGTTTAAAAAGATAGAGCCTTATTTCGTTCTTGAAGGCTATGAGATTATAAATCTTGAAGATTTTGGCGATTTAGGAAAATTTAATCCTTCAGATGTAAAGTGTTTTATTCTTGATCCTGGTAAAATAGGTGAAAAAATTTTTAGTTTAAATATTAGTGAATATGATTTTCCCTTTGTGGTTATTGTGACAAAGGCTAATAAAAATTTAAAGGAAAAACTGAAAGGTTTCAGTATATTTCTTGAACTTGAAAATAATTCATTTTCCTTACAGGAGCAAATAGAGAATTTATTATCCAGGATATAATAAAATATAAATACGGGGAGTAGCGCAGTCCGGTTTAGCGCGCCTGGTTCGGGACCAGGAGGTCAGGGGTTCAAATCCCCTCTCCCCGATTGTGTAATAGAATTTTTACTTTTTTAAAATTTATAAAGTAGCCTTTTATTTTCATTCTGTATTTGTATATTTATAACACTCTTATTGAGCCAGAAAAATCCAATATATTTAAAAACCTTGAATTTTTTTTATGTTATAATAATAGATAAGGTGCAAATCCTTTAAAACTCTTAAAATAAAAATGAAAAAAGTAATTTTTATGTTTTTAACACTGATAGCACTATATGCTCTTGAAGTGAATCAAACAGTGAAGGAAGGAGTTACTAAAAGCTGGATAAATGATTATATTGGATTTGAAAAGAATTTCGGACAAGTAGGAGATTTTGAAGGAAAACCTGTAAAAGATGTTCTTATAAGGGCAAAACTTCCTGGTTTTGGAATATTTATAACTGAAAAAGGAGTTTCTTATGTTATTTATGGAATGAAAAAAGAAGATTCAGAAAAAAATCTGGAAAAAATACAATATTCAAGGATTGATGTTGACCTTATAGATGCAAATATAAAAGAGGAAAATATAGAGTTTGAGGAGCCTTTATCTGGGTATACAAACTATTATCTTTCTTCTTGTCCTGATGGGATTCTTGGAGTTATAACTTATAGAAAGGTGAGGATAAAGGAAATTTATCCAGGGATTGACTGGGTATGGAGATATGAGGATGGTAAGGTTCATCATCAGTTTGAGTTAAAGCCATTTGCTGATATATCAAAAATAAAGATGGATATAAAGTATGCTGATGTTGAGATTAAAGATGGTAAGAAACTTATACTTAAAACTCCTATTTCTCAAATAGAGGATGGAGAGATTTTTGCATATCAAGGCTCAAAAGAAGCAGAAGTTCTTTATGATTTTAAAGAAGGTTATATTACATTTACTGCAAATTATTCAAGAGAAAATAATTTAATAATAGATCCACCACTTGCACTTTTATGGGCTACTTATTATGGAGGAAGTGATTATGATTATGGCTATTCAATTACAACGGATGCAAATGGTAATGTTTTTGTAACAGGAAGGACTTCTTCAACTGATTTTCCAACACAAGATCCAGGTGGTGGTGCATATTATCAGGGAACAAATGCAGGAGGTAGTGATGCATTTATTTTAAAGTTTGAAGGTGGTCTTTTAGGTGAAGATGATTTTAAGCCTTCTAAACCAGAAGTCTCTGAGCAAAAAAACAATCTTTATGTATTAAGGAACTCAAAATCCCTTGTTTTAGTTTTTGATATAAAAGAACCCTCTCAAATAGAATTAGATTTTTATAACACAAATGATTCATTAATTGAAAAGAGGAACTATGGTTATGCTCAAAAAGGAAAATATCGCCTTGAAATAAACTTAAATGAGATAAATAAAAATACATATTTTATAAAGGTTAAAATGGGAAAATATACAGAAACTATTAAGATTTTAAATATTAATCAGGAAAAGGGATTATAAAACTCAGCTTCCTTTAATTTGATTTTATTTAAATTTTCATTTTAAAATTAAAATATGACAACTGAAACAGTAAATATTCTTGCACTTATTTTAGGAGTTCTTGCTTTAATTCAACCCCTTATCCTATCTTATTTTACAAATAAACTCATACAAAAAGAGGATGAAAGAGCAAAAAAGATGATTGAAGCAACTCAAAGGATGATTGAAGAAAGCAAAAAAGACACAGAAAAAATGATTGAAGAAAGCAAAAAAGATACAGAAAAAATGATTGAAGAAGGAAATAAAAGACTTGAAAAATTTATAATGGAAACACAGAGAATGATTGACGAAGGAAATAAAAGACTTGAAATACTTCTATCAGAAGTTATTAAAAGAGTTTAATTCTAATATCTATATACTTTAAATTTTTAATTCCGCGAAACAAATTTCTTTTATCCTTTTAAAAAGATATTCCCTTTTATTTTCATTAATTTCAAAAATCTTAACATCCTCTCTTTTTTTGATTTCCTTTATAAAGGGATGAGGAGAAATTGAAATTGTGGCAATTATATCTATACCTGAATTAAAAGCCTTTTCAACAAGTTCCTGAAAATTTTCTGAAAGAAGTTCCATTTTCCCTATCTCATCTATCATAAGAAAAGATTTTTCATCTATAGCCTTAATTATCTCAGGAAGACCTATTTCAAGAAGTGCATTAATATTAACTCCATATTTTGAAACTTTTAAAGGAAAATCAAAATCCTTATGGGCAAAAATTTTCCTTTTACCTTCAAAGTTTTCTATAAAAAAACCGATTCTTTCACCCTTTTCTCTTATCTCACCTGTAAAAAAACCTCTCACTTTAACATAATTTTTAAGCTCTTCATAAATTCTTTTTAAAAGAGTTGTTTTACCTGAACCAGGTTTTCCTGTGATCAGTATCTTCATAATAAAATTTAAGAGAAAAAAATTAAAATTTTCATTTATAATATGATATGAAAATTTTTGAAGCAAAAATATTTAAGGAAAATAAAAGAGTTTATGTAAACTTAAAAGGCAAAATAGATACAAGAACAGTTAACGAATTCAAAGAAGTTCTTGAAAAAGCAAAAAGGGAAGGTGAAAAAGAAATAGTTATAAATTATAGAGATGTAGACTATGTTTCCAGTGCAGGTTACGGAGCCCTTTTAAAATTCTGTGTGTACTCAAAAAAAGATAACATAAATGTAATTGTTACAGGTATGAAACCTGAAATAAAAAGCATTTTTGATATAATGGAACTATACAGATTTATTGATTATAGGGAAAAATATGATATTCCAGTATTTGAAGAAAAAATAGAAGAAAAAGCTGAGGAAACCTTTAACCTTGAAAATTGGATTGAGGAAAAAATAATTGAAAATCCATTAATTGAACCCAGCGAATTAATAAAGGAGTGTCCCTCAAAAAATAAAATATCCGAAAAAGAATTTAAAGAAATACTCAAAAAAAAGAACCTTTTAACAAGAGAAGAAAGACTCTTCTTTGCCTATAAGAAATTGAAGGAAAAACTTAAGTAAAATGAGTTTTAAAGTAAAAATAAGTATTCTCTTTTCTCTTTTATTCATATTCTTTTCCTATTTAATATACGATAATCTAACTCAAAGGGGCGAAAAATATATAATTGAAGAAATAAAAGAAAGGGGAAATTCCTTATCTTTATCTCTTGCAAGATTTGCAAAGGAACCTCTTCTTGATAACAATCTTGCTGAACTTTCAAGATTAACTTACTCTTTAAAAAAAGAAGAAAACCTTTCCTTTGTTTACATAGTAGATAAACAGGGTAAAATAAAGGGTTCTCCAGATTATGAAGATATTGATAAAAATATAAAAGAAATATTACCTTTTTATGAAGCAAGAGAAAATCTACTTATATTTGAAAAAGATATAATAATGGGGGGTATAAATATAGGAAAAGTTTATCTTGGACTTTCTCTTTCAGTTCTCGAAAAAGCTAAAAGTGATTTTAGAAAATCTGCTTTTTTAATTTTCTCTTTATCTTTAATTTTAGGAACCTTTTTGATATTCCTGTTTTCCCATTTATCACTGAAACCTTTAAACTATATAATAGAAGCCTTAAGAAAAATTGGAGAAGGAAGACTTGATGAAAATATTAAAATTATATCAAAGGATGAATTCGGTAAAATTGCAAAAGCTGCAGAAGAAATGAGAATTAAACTTATTGAATACAGAAAGGAATTAACAGAAAAGGAAAGACTTAAAAGAGATGCTGAACTGGCACAGGAAATACAAAAAATGCTTTTACCTGAAAAATTACCTGAGATTAATGAATATGATATAACTTACTATTACGAACCGGCTTTTTATGTAGGAGGAGATTATGTGGATGTTCTCAAAACAATAAGTCATGTTATATGTGTAATTGGTGATGTTTCTGGAAAAGGGGCTTCTTCTTCTCTTATCATGGCATTAACAAAATCATTTATATACTCCAATTACAAAACATCACGGAGCCCCTCAGCTTTTGCTTCCAATATTCATACTTTTTTAAGGGATAAAATACCCGATGATATGTTTTTGACACTTTTTCTTCTTTATTTAGAAGAAAGGGGCAATTATTTTTATTCTTCCTGTGGACATACACCACCCTTTATTTTTCTCTCAAATTTAAAAAGGCTGGAAAGATTCAAAACAAACGGTGTTCCAATTGGTTTTTCCTTCATTCCATCTGATGAGTATCCATCACTCATTCAAAAAGGAAACGGTAAACTGGAAAGTGGTGATATTCTTTTCCTTTACACTGACGGTCTTTTGGATATTAGAAATGAAAAAGGTGAAATTCTGGGTGAAGAAAAACTTTTCGGATTACTTTCAGAAATATTAAAAAGGGAAAAAGAAGTGGAAAGAATTAAAGAAGAGTTAATTAAAAAATTAAAAGAATATAGGGGTGGAGCCGAACCTGAAGATGACATAACCTTTTTAATTATTAAAAAGAAATGATAAATTTTTTATTTGTATTACCTCTTTTAAAAGGATCCACAGGGGTTTCTTACCCTGTTGACTTTCTTGACCGATACATTACTTCTTCCTTTACACAACCTGAAGAAAAATTTGGATTCTTTTATGAAATTCCTACACAGCTAAAATTTATTTCCCTTGTTTACAGAAATTTTTCCTTTGAATCTGATGGAAATACCTTCTTAGGCTTTTCTTCAGGAACATATGCTGAAAAAGCTTCTCTTTCTTTAAGGGGGAAATTAATATTCTTAAATAAGACTTATGAGGGATTTGGAACTGGTATCGGTTATCTCCAGGCACCCCTTAATTTCTTATCTATTGGCTTTTTTGCAGAAGGAATTTATAATAGTATGGAGAATAAAACAAGCGTATTTGCTCAATCCGGGATTTCTTTTCATAGAAAAGGATTTGCAATTAATCTTGAACCATCCTTTACAACAGATTCAATAGGTTTTAAAGGAGGAGCCACTTACATTTTTAACTTAAAAAATTCCTTCTTTAATTCAGTAAAATTTTATACAGGTTTACAGATTTTCAAAAATAAAATTTTTTCATTTGGTATAGGACTCACCAAGGACAATATGAAATTTCTAATAGGGAGCTATAACAAAAAATTTTACTTTGGATTTGTTCTTGACTTTAAAAAAAGAGTTGTTATAAAAGAGATAGTAAAAGAAGTTGAGGTGCCTGTTTATGTAGAAAAAAAAGAAGAAAAAAAAGAAATAAAACAACCTGTTAAAAAGAAAGAGGAAAAACCTAAGGAGGAAACTTTAGCTGTCTCAGAGGAAGAACTGGAATACTATTATAAAAAGGGTATTGAATTTTACAAAATGGAAATGCTTGAAGAGGCAATAAAATCCTGGGAATTCATAATAAAAGTTAAACCTGATTACAAGGACACAAAAAAATTGTATGAAGTAGCCAAAGATAGATACGAAAAACTCAAAAGGATATCAGAATGAAAGGTTTTGGAACATCTTCACATATAAAAGCTGGAGAAAAAACATACTATATAGAAACAAGTCTTCTTTCTGCTCAGAGGGAAATATTAACAAAAGTAACAAGAGAAGGGAAAATAGTTTTAGTAAAAAGGATAGAGATACATGAAGAAATAGGAGAAAAGGAAATTTTTGAAACTTTAAAAAATTTCCACGAGAGTGTAGTGAATGAAATAAAGACATGGCTTAGTTTAAAGGAAAAAGTAAAAGATGAACCTCTTGATATTTACATTAATTTAGCTGAAAAAATGTTAAAAATGGGACTTTTAGAAGAAGCAAGAGAAATTCTTGAGGATAAAATAAAAATAAATGAAAATTATGCTCCCTTAAATTTTGTTCTTGGCAAAATTTATTTTTATTTAAAGGAATACGAAAAATCAAGTCTATTTTTTGAAAAGGCTTTACAGGATAGAGAATATCCCAATTACTTACTATGGGCTGCAAGAACTTATAGATTCATGAAAGAATATACAAGAAGTGTATCCTATTTAAAAAGAGCCTTGGAACAGAATCCCTCTTATGCTGAAGCCCATTTTGAGATGGGTCTTTCCCTTTTAGAGCTTGTTTTAAATTCTGGGACCACAATCCCTTTTAAAACAATAATTCTTTCCTTTAAAAGTGCTGAAATTCTTGACCCGAGATTTAAAAATGAAAAATTTAAAGAAGCTTTAAATTTACTTGAAAGAGGCGAAGTAATTGAAGCTAAAAAACTTTTTGGTGAATTTTTTAACATTTTAAAGCCCCATGATGTTCATGAAATTCTTGAAGAATTTACTATTCTTTCAAAATACTCTGATAAGAAAAATTTAAAACAGATAATTGATGACTATATTTTAAAATTAAAGGAAATAAGAGAGGAACACCCTGAATATGCAGATGTTAGATTCAATCTTGCTCTTGCGATTTTTTTTAAAATTAAAACACTATTTGAGGAAGCCCAAATAGAACTTGAAAATGCCCTTTCAATTAACCCAGATTATGAAAATGCAAAAAAAGTTCTTGAACTTTTAAAAAATGAAACTGAAGGTTATGCACTATTTTTAAAAACCATAGGGAGGTTAAAATGATTTTTCTTTTAATCTTTTTTTTAAATCAGAATATAAGAGAAAACCTAAAAAGTAAAGGATACCTGAATCTCTGGATAAACTCAAAAAGCCTTTCAAGAATAACTAGCTTATTTGAAAATCAAGGATTTAGATTAAGAGCAATTTCAAGATGGGAAAATTATATATCAGGTTACTTTCCAAATTATTTAACTAAATCTAAAAAACTTTTGAACCTTATAAAGGATCATAAAATTGTTCTTAAAGGGAAAAAATTTACTGAAATTAAACCTATGTCTTTCTCTCCCTCAGATTACGGAGATTCTTATGAAACCTTAAGTTTTTTAAAAATTCCAGAAGTTCACAAAAAAGGTTTTATAGGACAGAATGTAACAATAAGCTTATTTGATACAGGTTTTGATCTCAATCATCCAGCTCTTCTTCATATAAGGGAAGGTAAAAGGGTTAAATTTTCCTATGATTTTAATAGCGGTGATTCTCTTTTTCTTTTATATAATAGTCAAAGATACAGAATCCCTCATATAAGAGCAATTGGGTATATTGGTAAAACTACATTAACAGGAAATCCTGATACTGTATATATTTTTTATAATTTTCTTAATGAAAGAGATAACATAAAAAATAAATGGAAAATATATGGATGTTTATTCACAAAGGGTTTCTTTATACCTTCAAATGAGCCAAAACTTTTAAGTCCTGACACTATAAATCTTTTACCTTCATCACTTTTTTTAAATGGTAAAATCTATCTTGCAAGTAAATTATCCTTTCAAAATTATGATGCAATTTACATAAAATTTTTAAATAAATTGTTAAACATAGATTCAACAAAAATTCTTTTACAGAATCCATTTATTTATGATCTTGAAATCTTCAATTTAAAAAATAAGATAAATGTCATATACACTGATTCCTATTCAATAAATATCACTGATCTTAATGGCAACATAATTTTTTCAAGAAACAAGGAAATACTTAATTTTTCTATTAATAAAATAAATGATATTCTTTTAGTTTTATATGAAACAGGACTCGAAAATCCTCTAACAGGAATAATTTTTTTGGATACCCTTTATAATGTTATTAAAGATACATTAATCTCAAGGGGACATTCGGCTTTTCTTTTTATAAAAAATGATACATTAAAAATTATTCTTGTATCAGGTAACACACAAGATACACTCTATGAATTGAAATTTGATAGAAATGTAAATTTGATTGAAAGAAAAATAATTGATACAGGTTTTTTCATAAAGTCTCCCATTTATCATCAGAATAAAATTTATTATTCAAAAAATGGAATAATTTATTTTTATTCTCAAGGTGCCATTGATTCAACCTTTGAATATTTTGTTGATGATATAAATAGTTATGAAAATTTCCTGGTTTACAGGAGAAGAGGTGATAAAAATGTAAATATTGACCCTTTAACAGATTTTACTGACCCACTTTCTGGAATATATCATGGAACAAGGATGCTTGGAATAATAGGTGGTTTTGCGCCCGGAAAACTTATAGGAACAGCACCTGGTGCAGATTTTTTACTTTTTAAAACAGAAAGAACCAACACCCTTGAAGGAGGTAATTTTGAAAATATAATTGAAGAAGATTTCTGGGTAGAAGCCCTTGAACTTTCAAAGAGATTTGGTGCGAAAATTGTTTCCTCTTCTCTTGGATATATTGACTGGTATTCAAAAAAGGATATGGACGGTAAAACTGCAATATCTTCAAGAGCAGCTTCAAAAGCTCTTTCAAAGGGAATACTTGTTTTTACAGCAGCTGGAAATGTTTCACATTCTGATACAACAAAAGCTGATACAACGATTGTTGCTCCAGGTGACGCTGATTCAGTGATAACAGTAGGAGGAATAAAAATGGATGGAAAAATATGGAGGGGTTCTGCTTATGGACCAAGTGCTGATGGAAGAATTAAACCTGATATTGTTGCTCCTTTTAAAAGTATTGCTCCTTTTTTAGAAATCACATCTCAAGGTGATTCAATTTATTCTTATTCTGAATCACAGGGAACATCTGTTTCAACAGCTTTAATGTCAGGTTTTGCTGCATCAATTCTCTCAGCTCATCCTGACTGGTCAGCAAAAAAACTTTATGAGGTAATTATTAAAACTTCTTCCAAATATCTTAATCCTGATAATATTTATGGTTATGGTGTACCAAATGCCCTCTCAGCTCTTAATTTTGAAAAAATAAAAGTTCCATCAAAAGAAGGGGAAAAATCAAGAATAATTTCTCTCTATCCAAACCCTGTAAAAGGAAAGGAAATTAAAATTGAATATATAGTGAATGAAGCTTTAACACCTCTTTCCATTAAAATATTTACTCCATCAGGAAAAAAAGTTTTTGAAAAGAGTTATTTTACTTTACCCCTTGGAAGATACAAGGAAAAGATTGATTTAATAAATGAAAAGGGTAAAAAATTAAAACCAGGTTTTTACATACTTGTTCTTGAAACATCGGAAAGTAAGGATTATATGAAATTGATAATTGAGGAATGAAAATAAAAAGAATTTTAATAGCAAATAGAGGTGAAATTGCAGTTAGAATAATTTATGCCTGTAAAGAACTGGGTATAGAATCAGTTGCTGTTTATTCAGAAGCAGATAAAGATTCACTGCATGTTTTCCTTGCAGATCAATCGGTTTGTATTGGTCCTCCCCCATCTTCTGAGAGTTATTTAAATATTCCAAGAATAATTTCAGCAGCAGAAATAACAGGTTGTGATGCAATTCATCCTGGTTACGGATTTTTAGCAGAAAATGCTGAATTTGCAGAGATAGTTAAATCTTCTGGTTTTATATTTATAGGTCCTGAACCAGAACACATATCTAAAATGGGAGATAAAGCAATGGCAAGGAAAATAATGAAAGAAGCAGGTGTTCCTGTAATTCCCGGTTCAGAAGGTGTTATTGAAAATATTGATGAAGGACTGGAGATAGCAAGAGAAATAGGTTACCCTCTCATTTTAAAAGCAGCAGCAGGTGGAGGAGGAAAGGGAATGAGAATTGTAAAAAGCGAAAGAGATTTTGAAATAAGTTTTAAAACAGCCCAGGCTGAGGCTCAGGCAGCTTTTGGTGATAAAAGATTGTACATAGAAAAATTTATAGAAAAACCGAAACACATTGAAGTTCAGGTTCTTGGTGATGGAAAGGGAAAAATTTTAACGCTTTTTGAAAGAGAATGCACAATACAGAGGAAACATCAAAAAATTCTTGAAGAGGCACCTTCCCCTTCAATTGATGAAAAATTAAGAAAAAAATTGATGGAGTATGCTAAAAAGGGAGCAAAAGCTATAAATTATAAATCAGCAGGAACTCTTGAATTTCTGATGGATAGTGATAAAAATTTATATTTCATTGAAATGAACACAAGGATACAGGTAGAGCATCCTGTAACAGAATTCATAACAGGAATTGACTTAATAAAAGAACAGATTTTACTTGAAGAAAATGGAAATCTTAATTTTGATGAAAAAGATATTGAAATGAGAGGGCATGCTATTGAAGTAAGAATTAATGCAGAAGATCCTGAAAGGGGATTTATGCCTTCACCTGGTAAAATAAAAACTCTTCACCTCCCAGGTGGACCTGGAGTAAGAGTGGATTCTTTTATATATGCAGGTTATGAAGTTAAGCCTTATTATGATTCTTTGATTGCAAAACTCATAGTACATGAAAGAACAAGGGAATATGCAATAAGAAGACTAAAAAGGGCACTTGAGGAAACAATAATTGATGGAATTAAAACTACAATTCCCCTGCACAAAAAAATAATTGAAAGTAAAGAATTTATTGAGGGAAATTTTGATACTCATTTTTTAGAAGATTTTATAAAAAAAATCTAAAATAGTCCCATCTCTTCTTGTGCCCAAGATATTACTTTATTCCTCCCGCTTCTTTTTGCTATATATAGAGCTCTATCCGCCCTTTCAATTAAAGAAGTCCTTTCCTTTGCATCAAGTGGAAAAGAAGCAAGACCAAGACTTATTGTAACAGAAACTCTTTCACCATCATCAGTATAAAACTCTTCCTTTTCTATCTTTCTTCTTATTTCCTCTGCCCTGTATTGGGCATATTCTTTTGAACCCTCAATAATTAAAGCGAATTCCTCTCCTCCATACCGTGCTGCAAGTCCTATCTTTTCAGATTCTTCCTTTAAAATTTCTGCGATTTTAACAAGAACTTTATCTCCAAAAGGGTGTCCATAGGTATCATTTATTTTTTTAAAATGATCAACATCAATAAGAATTAAAGTAAAAGGTAAATTTCTTTTAACATATTCTGATACTTTTTCCTGAAAAATTCTGTGATTAAAGAGACCTGTTAAGGAATCTTTTATGGCAAGTTCAAGAGTTTTCTCAAATAAAATTGCCTTTTCAAGAGAAATCTGAGCCTGTTGAACTAAAAATTCAAAAATTTCCTTATCCTTATCATCATAATAATCAGGATACTTTGAAAAAAGCGAAAGAGCAAAATTCAACTTACCCTCAACCCTTATAGGAAAAGCAAGAATAGACTTTATATCAGGATTAATTTTCCCAATCACAGGAACAGAACTCTTTATCCTTCCTGTATAAACAGGGAACCCACTTTTAAATAAAAGGGAAATTATTGAATCCTCTGAATGAACAAATTTTGAACCAACCTTTATCCATTCCTTCTCCTCGTTTATTGCTATACATCTTATTTCTTCTGATTTTTTTTCAAAAAGACATATAATATCACTCTTTTTTAGAATTTCAGCAACATGAATAATCTTTTCTGCTACTTCCTTTAAATGCAATTTTCCAGCTGTATCCTTAGCAAGTTCAAATAGGGCTCTAAATCTTGTTGCAAGTAAATGTTCATCCTTTAGAGAAATAAAAAATTTCAAAAAGAGACCTATCTCCTTTGAAAGATAATCAAGAAAATCAAGGTCTTTCTCTGAAAACCCTCTTATTTCCTCCTTATCAGCATAAATAAATCCATAAAGATCTCCCTCTGAAAAAACAGGAACAATACAAACAGAACCAAGTTTTATATCTGATTCATAAAATAAGGTATCATAACCAGAACCTGTAAACTCTGGAAAATACAACCTTTCATTTCTTTGAGTTGCAAGTTTTATTAAAGGTGAATAAAGGGGAATAACTCCCTTAGTTTTAAAAAATTTTTTTCTTGAAAAAGAAGCTTCAATCCTAAATCCTTGAGCTGTAGAGTCATAAAATAAAAAAGCTAAGGAATTCGGAAAAATAATATCCTTATATACTTCCTTTAGATGATTTAAAGCAAATTTAAAGAGGGGGGCAGGTTTTTCAGGATACAGAGGAAATTTTAATTCTTTTATAACTTTCTCTTTTGGAGCTTTTTCAATTTCAAAAAGCCTTAGTTTTGAAGAAATTTTGTCAAGTTCTTCATACAATTCCTTGCTTTTTCTTTTTTCAAAAAATGATAAAAAGAATATTAAAAGAACATACAAGGGAAAAATAATAAGTAAATTCGGAGAGTAATTAAAAATTATATAAGATGGGAATAAGGAAAAAAACAGAATAGAATAGGGAGAATCAAAAAATAAAAGAATAAACAAAAAAGAAAAATAAGAAAAATAAAAAGCATATAGGAAGGAAAAAAAATTAAAAAGGGAAAATAAAAAAAATTTAAAAGTAATTCTTTTAATTCCAAAGGAAATAGGAGAAAATATCAAAAAAATAAGAAGAGACAGCGGAAAAAGAATTATGATTGAAATAATATTTGAAAGCTCAAGCCTTATCTTAGACGTGAACAAAGATAAAAATAAAAATAAAAAAGAAAGAGCTATTAAAAAAGAATCCTTTTTATTTTCTTTAATAAATCTTTTTAATTTTTGTCCCCTGATAATAAAATTTGAGAATACGGTCATAACTTACTCCCTTTTTAGCAAGTGATAAAGCACCGTATTGACACAATCCAACTCCATGTCCAAAACCTCTACCTATTATTATAACTCTATCACCCTGATTTTTTAAAAAGAAAAAATTTGAAGGTAAAAAACCATCCTTTTTCAACAATTTTCTAATATCATACCCTTTAAAGGTAAAAGTACCTTTCTTAGTTTTAACCTTAACTTCCCTTACTCTTCCTGTAGAAGATCTATCTGAAATACTGAAATCAACAATATCTCTTCCTGAAAGAGAAATTCCTAAAAGATTTGAAATATTCCCTGCGAGGTTTTCCATAAACTCACTTATAGAAAACTCCTTCTTCCACCTGTAATAAGGAGAATTAGAGCATAAGTCCTTACCCTGAAAGTTACATCTTACTGATTTTAAATAGGGAATAAAACTTTCAGTAGGGAAAGCTTCATCATAATAAGAAGTAGTGCCCCCACAGGTAGAATGAAATAAAGTTAAAGCAACTTCATTTTCATACATAAGGACTTCACCCTTTGTCATTTGAATTGCAAGATCTGTTATTTCATTTTCCTTATCTTTACCACCATATACCTGATCCTTTATATCTGCGTAAAGATGAAAAAAACTCTCCCTTTTTTCTAAATATTTTCTCAAAGCATAACTCCTTGCACAAACAGCTTGAGCTTTAAGTGCTTCAAAATTTGAAAGAAAAGGACTACCTATTTCAAGAGGAACAACTGATCTTAGATAATCTTCCACTTTAACAAGATTTATAACCCTTAAATACTCGTCAATTTCTATTTTACCTCTATACCTTTTTCCTTGAATCTTTAAAAAATAATTTTCATCTGTATAAAAAACAAGAGGAAGAGAAAGATTTGTTTTTTTACCATCAAGGTATAAAATAGGATCTTCAAATTTTTTCTCAATTTTTAAAATATTATCTGCAAAAAATTTATATCTTTTACCTTGAGAATCTATAGCATAATAAATACCTGTCCCTGAAATATAAAGGGGATTCTCATTCTCATAAAGTAACACCCTTAAAAGAGGTTCATAAGCTTCAACCTTTTTTTTCTTTTGAATATAATATTTTTTAACTTCCCTTTTAATGTATTCTCTTTTAGCACAGGAAAATAAAATTAAAAAAATTAAAATTTTTCTCATTCAAGTAATTTTTTAATATGATTTTCAAAATAAAAATAATGGGAACCCTTCCAGTATATTTTATCACAGTTAGAACATATATAAAATTTTTCCTGGGTCTTATAAGTATAGTATGGAACCCTGTTTTTTACTTTAGTTTTTTCTATTTCTTCGAGAGGATTATTGCATAAAGGACATCTTGAAAAAATAGAAATTTTATCCTTTAAACCAAAAAAATCTATTATCCTTTTCATTCTTATAAAAAATTTTCCTTCTGAAACTTTAAAAATTTTCCATTCAGGAAAAAGATACCCCCCCTTTTTTCTTGTAAGCAAAAACCTTTTTTCTTCAAATATACCCTTTTTAAAATCCTTTAAAAATTTAGCATTAACTGTATCAAAACCCAATAGTCTTAACCATCTTGCTTCCCTTAAACAGGTTGAGTCACATAAAAATTTCGGAATAAAATTTTTAATTTTAATAAAAATTTCCTCTGCCCTTTTTTTAAGTTCAAAAATATCATTTTCATTTTCAATAACAAAATTAGCTCTTTCTTCTTTATCCTTTAACATATTTTGAAATTCTATAATTTTTTTTATCATATCTTCACTAATCCCCTTTTTCTTTGCCCTTTCAATTAAAACCTCTTCCCTTGCCTTTAAATATATAACAAAATCCATAAATTTATCAACACCTGCTTCAAAGATAAGGGCACCTTCAACAAAATAATACCCTTCCTTTCCTTCATTTATTATTTTTTTCACTTCTCTCATTATCTCCCTGTGAATCCACCTTTCATATTCTCTCTTTTTTTCCTCATCCTTAAAAATTATTTCTGCAATTTCTCTTCTTCCCAAATAATCACCAAAAATTTTCTTTATTTTTTCTTTTTTTTCTTCAATTATTTTATGACCAATTTTATCTGCATCAATAATATAAACGCCCTTTTCCTTTAAAAGTTCACAGAAAGTGCTTTTACCTGATGATATATTACCGGTAACACCGACTAAAAGCTTCAAATACCTGAGTTTTTATATTTTTCAATCTTTTTTTTGAGATTTTTATTAAGAGGTTCAAGTTTTAAAGCCTCCTGCCAGTAATTTAAAGCTTTATCAATTTGATTTAACTTTAGATAAACATCTCCAAGATGTTCAACAATAACAGGGTCATCAGGAACAGATTCCACTGCCCTTTTTAAATAAACAAAAGCAGAATCATACTTCCCCATCATATAATAAACCCAACCCATTGAATCAAGATAGTAACCGTTATCAGGTTCAAACTCTAATGCTTTCTCAATAAGTATCTTTGCTGTATCAAGCTTTAAACCCCTTTCTGCTAACATATATCCCCAGTAATTGTAGGATTCTGAAAGAGTACTATCAAGTTTAACAGATTTTCTGAAGGCTTTTTCAGCCTTTTTTATATCGTTTATTTCCTCATAAAGAGCACCTGCTTCAAACCACTTCCTTGCATCAAGAGAATCAAGTTTTAATGATTTTTCATAAAAAAATAAAGCCCTTTTATAATTTCTCTTCTGTTTTTCAAGAAATCCAGTTAAATAAAAGTAAGGGGCATTATTCTTATCAGGTATTTCTTTAAGTAATTCTTCTGCTTCTTTTAACTTCCTTTCACTTATTAAAAGAAATGAGTAATAAATATAATATTCATAATTTTTAGGATTTATCTCTATTGCCTTTTTTATATGATAAAAAGCTCTATCCATTAACTTTTCTCTGTAAAATATTCTTGAAAGATAATAATGGGCTAAATCATCCTTAGGATTTAAACTCAAGGCAATTGAAAAATACTTCATAGCTTCTTTAAATTCATTTTTCATATATTTTATAAATCCATACTGATGGATAAAATCAACATCATAGAAAAAACTATCTATTTTCCCTTTTAAGAGAGTATCAGCCAGTTCATAATTACCTAAAAAAATTGACAAATTCAAAACCTTTCTCAATAAATTCTGACTCGCTATTTTTTTACTTAAAAGTAATTTTCTATAAATTTTCAAAGCTTCTTTATAATCATTCAAACCTTCCAAACAGATTGCCTTTTCAATCAAAAGTTCAGGAAAAATTTCATCTTCTTCCAATTTATTTATTATAGATAATGCAGACATATAATCTTTTTTCATTGATAATACTCTTGCCTTATCAAGTAGATATTTTTTACTGTTTAAAGAATCATTTTTAATAAGTTCATCTAAAAGGGATATTGCCCTATCAAAATCACCTAAAGCTTGATATAAAACAGAAATTAAATATAAAAGATCTTTATCCTTCTTAAACTTCTCTCTGAATTTCTTTTGATATTTTTCAAAATTTTTGAAATCTCTTGTAAAAATACAGGCTGAAAGAAAAGGATAGGTAAGGGTAGAATCAAGCTCAAAATTTTTTTCAAATTCAAAGAAAACTTTTTTTAGTTTATTAAAATCCTTTATATTGTAAAGTAAAAAAATGTAATCCCTAAAATATTCTCTGTCTTTTTTTATCTTTAAAAGCCTTTCAATGAGTTTCCGTGCCTCTTTATATTCTCCCTTTTCAACCTTACTTGAATATAACATGTATAAAAAGAGAGGGTCTTCTTTCTCCCTTGAAAAGTAACAGGAAATAAAAATAAAAGTTATTAAAAAATAATATATTCTCATTCTTTAAATTTTTTATTCAAGTTCAATTATAAGCTCGGCTCCACAATTTTCACAAAACCAGGAATCAGGAGAATTCTTATGACCGCATTTTTTACATATAACTTCCCCCCTTTCCTCAGTTTTACTTTCCTTACCAAGATCTTCAAGCAATTTTTCATTAACACTTACCTCATAAGCTTCTTTCTCCTCAGATTTTTCAGCCTCAACTTCCTCAAGAATTTCTTCTATTTCCATTAATTCCTCTTCTACATCAGTTTCTTTTTCCTCAGCAACTTTTAATTCATTTTCGAGAACTTCCTCAATTTCTTTAATTTCTTCTATTTCCGGCTCCAGCTCAATTTCTTCTTCAACTTTCTCTTTAGGTTTTTCTTCTTTTTTAAGCAGAGAAGCAATTTCATTTATCTCTTTATCAACTGCTATAAATTTTTCTTTAATCCTTTTTAATTCCGAATTTTTCTCATCCATCAAGGACTTATATTTTCCCTCATCATATTCGCCTATGGAATATCTAAGTTTAATCTCCTCAATTTCATCCTCTATTTTCAATTTGGCTTTTTCAACTTCCTTTCTTGTTGTATATAGTGATTCTAAGTATTCTTTTATAGTATCTTTTCTTTTTTCCAGTTCCTCCTCAATTTTTTTTAATTTTTCTTCGTATTCTCCAAAAACCTTTTTGAATATATGGGGTTTTGTTTCCTTTTCCTTCTCCTTTAATTTTCGCATCTTCTCAAGAAATTCCCTTCTTTTTATTTCAAGTTTTTTTATTTCTTCAATATTTATTTCTTTTTTCATAAATCCTCCTTAAAATTTGTTTCATTTCCAGTTCAAAGTCATAGTTTACTCTTCTATTATAAAGCAAAGGTTCATAAACTTTCCAAATATATTCATGGGGAACTACACCCTTTCTGATAAGTGAAATAAAAATATTAATTACTGCTTGAGAATCGTAATCCCTTATCTCTCTTTCTTCTTTTTTCAAAAATTCTTCAACATTTGCACCAAGTTCTATAAGATTAACTAAATTATTAAGCTTTGTAAGTTCTCCCTCCTTTTCTTTCACTATTGACATTAATAATAAATCAGAAACATTTTTACTCCTCAATTTTATTTCCTTTTTAAACCATTTAAAAGCAGTCTCAAGGTCAACTTTCGGAAAATGAACATAGATTCCTTTTTCAACTTCATTTAAAACTTTGTTTCTTTCAAAATTCTTTCTATCACTGAATACAAAAACAAAAGGAGTATCAGTTTCAATATCAAAGAAATTTTTATTAAATTTAATATCATCGGCATCGTAAATAACATTTAAAAACTTTTCGTTTTTAAAAATAGATATATTTTTCTCTTCTTTTTTAATCTCATTAATATTAAATTCTCGCCCAATAAAAACCCTCTTTTTTTTAATTTCCATAATACTCATAAGAGAAAGAATAGCTTTTGATAAAAGGAAAGGTTCTTCAAAGGTAAAAAAGAAAAATCTTTCTTTTTTAAAATTTAAAATATTCTTAAAAAAACTTCTGTAGTCATCAATAAAAAACATATAAATATTGTAAATTATTCTAAATTTACTTTACAATAGAAAGGTAAAAGGAGGAAAAATATGGCACTGGATAAGGAACTTCTTGATATAATTGCTTGTCCAAAATGCAAAGGTGATTTAATTTATAAAGAAGAGGAAAATGTTTTAATATGCAAAAATTGTAAACTAAAATACAAAATAGAAGATGATATTCCAATTCTTTTAATAGAAGAAGCTATTCCCCTTGAAGAATGATTTTTATTCTCTTACTCAATTTAGAGATAAAGATAACTTTTAATCCTTTAGTTAAAGCTGAAACATTAGAAAATATTATAAGATTTAGTGGAAAAAGGGTAGAAAAATTTGAACCTGGCTTACCTGATTTACCCTCTTACTTAATACCTATTGAAGTAAATCCCGAATTTGAATATGAAGTGGATTACAGAATAATAAGTAAGGAAATAATAAAAGGTAATTACGAAATTGAGAGGGTAAAAGAAATAGAGGATGATGGACTTTCATTGAGAAAAGTAAAAAAGGATTATAAAATTCCCTTCCCAGATAACATAATTTTAAATAAGGGTTTATCCTTTATAAGGTATAAACCTATCCTTTCAATTATACTATTTCCTGTAAGAATAAAAGAAGAAGGTATAGAAATAATAAAGGAAATTGAGATTATTTTAAAAGAAAAGAATAAAAGTAAATTAAAAACAAGGGAAATTCCTGAAGATAAAAAATTAAAAGATTTTTATAAAAAAGTTCTTTTTAAGACAACAGAAAAAGAATTTTTACCCTTGCAAAGTAAAATAAACAATTTTTTTGAAAAAACAAACTTATGGTTAAAAATTATTATAAACCAAAATGGAATATACTATCTAACTTACGAAGATATAAAAAATAATCTAAATATTTCTCCGGAAAATCTTGATATTAAAAAAATAGCAATCTTTACAAGATTAAAAGCATTAAGTGATTCACCTGATTCAGCTGAAATAACTCCCCAAAAAGTTCCTATTTTATTTATAGATAGAGCTGAAGAAAATATTTTTGATGAAAAGGACACGCTATTTTTCTTTGCCTTTACTGGAACAGGTTATAGAGTAAATAATGGAAAAATTGAATACTATTTTCATCCATATCAAGATGCCTCTATATATTTTATTTCCTTTGAAGGTGATTCAGGAAAATTTATGGAATCAATTGATGGTTCACCCTTATATAACTTAAAAATTGAAAAAGGAATTAAAGTTACAAGACATGAAAATAACTTTATAAACCTTGCAAAGGCAGGTTTAAGATGGGTTGGGGAAACTTTAAAAAATGATTCTTTAATTTTCAATCTTTTAAAATTTAAAAATCCCTTACCTGAAACTGCAAATTTAAAATTCAGTCTTGTGATAAGGGAAAGGGAAAAAATAAATCAGCCACCTTACCTTTTAAAACTTTTTATGAATAATAATGTAATATTCCAGAAAAATTATTATCCACCCTCAGCACCCTATGGAGAGGAGATAAAAATAAAAACCCTTCTGAATCTAAATCCCCTCTTTAAAGTTAAAATTCAGGGAACAATAAATGTTGATTATCTTGAAATTAAATACAATTCAGAACTTAAAAATTTAAAGGATTATTTTGAATTCTATTTTCCTCCCACAAATGGAAAAGATATTTCCTTTAATGGAACATTCAGAAAGAAAGGGAAATTATTTAAAATTTTAAATCCTTTTAATGGGTATAATATTACTAATTTTTCTTTTACTAATAATTCAATAATTTTTAATCCAGGGATTGAAAATGATACTTTTATGATTATGTATTCTGAAACTCCTTTTCATCCATTAATTAAAAAATTTGAAGGAACAGAATTAAGAAAAATTTCAGGTGCTGATATGCTTATTATAGCTCCTAAGGAATTTAAAAATATTTTTTCTAAATTTATCCTTCACAGAAAAGAAAACTTTTACATTGATACATTGAAAATTTTTAATCCAGTAATTGAATTTGTAAACATAAATGATATTTTTGAAGAATTCGGATTTGGAATAAAAGACCCTGTAGCGATAAGAAACTATCTGAAATATACATATATAAATTACAATCCACGTCCTTTTTATGTCCTTTTAGCAGGTAAGGGAACATACGATTATAAAAACTATGAAGGTTCAGCTTCCCTTAATTTAGTTCCTCCTTACGAATGGGGTTACGGAGTTGATATAAATAACCCACCCTATACCTATGATAACTTTTTTGTAGAATTTGATGGAGGTGCCTTTGATCCTGATATGGTTATTGGAAGAATACCTGCAAAAAGCTCTTCTGAAATCTATGAATTTCTTGAAAGGATCATCTTCTATGAAACCGGAAATTTTGAAAGTATGTTTAAAAACACTGTAATTGGTGTTGCAGATGATACAACGGGTGCAGGTGGAAATTTTGATCCAATAAATCATACAAGACAGGTGACAAGAGTTCTTAATAAACTCAATAATTCTATTGATAAAATCGCCTTTTATATGATTGATTATCCCTTTGTTCAGGGAAGAAAGCCATCTGCAACAAAGGACTTGCTTAAATACATTGAAAAGGGAGCCGGATTTTTCTTTTTCTTTATACATGGGAACCCAAATCAGCTTGCTCATGAAGAATTATTAAAGCTTGATGATATTGATTTTATAAGTTATAACAAAAAGCCCTCTTTTATTCTTCTTGGTTCCTGTAAAACAATGAATTTTGATAGACCAAGTGGTGCAATTGGAGAAAAATGGCTCATGAAAAATGGAATAGGTGCCCTTGGTTCAACCTATCTAACTTTCCCCAGTGAAAATGAGTATGTGATTGACAACTTTTTTAATAAATTATCTGATTATAAAAAACATACCTTTGGTTTTATTTCATACCTTGTATCAATGGGAAATAAAGATTATGTATTTCTTGGAGACCCTTCTACCTTTTATTCTTTACCTCCAAAAAGTGGAACTTTCCTCTATATTCCTGATACGATACACTTTTCCTATTTTTCTGATACTCTATTTAAATTCTATGGGGAATCTGATTCTCTTAAAGTTAGATTTACAGAAAATTCTGAAATAAGTATTATGAAAATAGAAGGGACAGCAAAAATTGAAAGTTTATATGTTCATAACAATATTTTATATCCTCTTTATAGAAAAGGAAAACTTCTTTTCCAGGGAATATCAAGAAACAAAAATCTTGAAAGTAAATTTTATTTTGCAATTCCCTATGTTAATTCTAATCTATTAAAAGTTACAGTTTTAAATACCTCTCCTCAGGGAGAAATTTCTTACAGAGATTCAATACCTGCAAAAATTTCTAAAAAAGAGAAAGTTGATTTAAATCCACCTGAAATTAAAATCTCTATTGATGGAAGGGAACTTAAAGATGGGGATACACTTCCACCAAACTTTAGCCTATTTATAGAAATAAAGGATGAAAGTGGTATAAATTTAGCAGTGGATACAATAACTTTAAGAATTGGTTCCTTTAAGGAAGCACTGAATGACTTTTTTTATTACAAACCCAATAGCTTTAATGAAGGCTTTATAAACTATCAAGTTAAAAACCTACCAGGTGGTAAAACAATTTTAACTCTTTCAGCCTATGACCTTTTTCATAACAGGAAAAGTTTATCAAGAAATATATTTATAGAAACAGAAAGCACTTCAGAGCTAAAAATTAGTGATATTATTCCATATCCAAATCCTGCTTCAGATTTTGTATTTATAGGATTTAAAAACAATAAAAGGGGACTTTTTAAATTAAAAATATATACTATGAGAGGAGTAAAAATTTTTGAAACTTCAGAATTATTTTTTTCAGAGGGTTTCAATTCAATAAAATGGAAAATAGATGAAAAACTTACAAATGGACTTTATTTCTTTGTTCTTGAAGCAAGGGAGCTTGAAGGTGCTAAAAAAATAAGAAAGAGGGGGAAAATAATTGTTTTTAGGTAAATTTTTAAAATTTATTTTTTTGGTTTTTTTCATATCAATACCAGTAAAATTTCCTGAAAAAAATTTATTTGAAAGACCCAAAGTTTTAAAGAGAATTAAAAATAGAAAATTGAAAAAAAAGGGGACAATTCTTCTTACAGAAAGGGAAACTTTTTTAATAAGAGAAAATACACTTTTTGAAAATAATCTATTAAGGGGAATAAAATTAAACTGAAATGTTAAAACCTTTAATCCTTGTTTTTAAGCATTTATTTAAAAAGAAAAAAACAGTTGAGTATCCCGAAAAGAAAAAGGAAATGTATTTTAGAACAAGATGGAAACACAGATTGCAGAGATGGGAAAATGGACTTGAAAGATGCATAGGATGTATGTTATGTGCAGGAGCTTGCCCTACTGATGCCATTTATATTGAAGCTGAAGAAAATGATCCTGAAAATCCTATATCTCATGCTGAAAGATATGCAAAGGTTTACGAAATAGATTATGGAAGGTGTATTTTATGTGGATTTTGTGTAGAAGCATGTCCCACAGAAGCTCTTGTTATGGATAAATTTTTTGAACTTGCTGGAACTTCAAGAAGGGGGATGGTCCTTACAAAGGATGAACTTTTGGATCCACCCCAAACTCCTGCAAAGAGAGCATGGCTATCTTTTGAAAGGAGGGGTGATCCAAAGGGTGGAGCTATTATTATTCCAAAAGAGGAAACTCCACAAAAATGAAAATTTTATTTTTACTTTTACCACTTACCACCTTTTTAATTTTAATTTCTAAAAAATTATCCCGTCTTCTTTTTTATTTTTTCCTAAATTCGTTAATAACAGGAATTCTATATTTTTACTTGAATAATCCTCTATTTGGACTTTTGATAATTTTTCTCTATATAGGGACAATTCTTGTAATTTTTGTTTTTATTTTACCCTTAATAAAAATTGAAAAAACTTTAAAAGAAAAAAAATTTAATCTTTTTATTTATCTTATGTTATCCTATATTCTTATTTTTATTTCCTTTAATATTTCAAATTATTTTGATAAAAAAACAATTTATTTTAACATCAAAAAACTGAGCAATTTTCTTATAAAGGATTACATAGGGTTTGAGCTTGTTTCAGTTTTACTTTTAGTTACTATTGTAGGTTCATTTTTGCTTATTAGGGATGAATCTTGAAAGTTTTGCAGTAATCTTTTCTTTTTTCCTTTCTCTTTTAATAATTCTATTCAAAAGAAGTTTTGTTTATTTTTTAATTGGAGTTGAAATAGCTTTTAACTCCCTTCTTCTTCTTTTTGTTATGAATATAACAAAAAAGGGTTTTGAAAATGCTATCTTTTTCCTTTATATACTTGCCATAATTGCAGGTGAAACAGCAATAGGACTTTCTATTTTACTTAATTTAACAAAGGAAAGGGGAGAAGATAATTATGACATATAAAATAATTTTCCTTTTCCTTATTATTTCTCCACTTATTGGTTCTGTATTACAGGGTATCTTCGGGTTTAAAGACGTTAAAAAAAGTGGTTTTTTAGCAACCTTTTTTGTTTTCCTTTCTCTCCTTTTTCATTTTAAATTCAGAGGTGTTGAAGGAGAATACTTTTACATTCCCTTTATCACCTTTTCTGATATAGAGGTTAATTTTTCTTTTTTAATTGATAGACTAAATTTTTTAATGGGTTTAATGGTAACACTTGTTTCAGGTTTAATTCACCTTTATTCAACAGGTTATATGAAAAAGGATGATTCCCCTTACAGATATTTTGCCTTTTTAAATTTATTTGTTTTTTTCATGCTCCTTATAGTTTATTCAGGAAATTTTCTTCTAATGTTTGTAGGATGGGAAGGAGTTGGACTTTGCTCTTATTTACTAATTTCCTATGAATCTTGGAGAAATGAGGCAAGGGATGCTGGAACAAAGGCTTTTCTTATAACAAGATTTGCGGATTTTGGTTTCATTTTATTCCTTTTAATTTATTTCAAAATATTCAATACCTTTGAGATAAGTGTACTTTTAGAAAAACCTTCTAACCCTTTAATACCCCTTCTTTTAATATCAGGAATTTTGGCAGCCTGTGGAAAGTCAGCTCAGTTTCCCTTTTATGTATGGTTACCTGATGCTATGGAAGGTCCAACTCCTGTTTCTGCACTTATTCATGCAGCTACAATGGTAACAGCAGGAGTTTTTCTTCTTATAAAAATTTTCCCACTGTTAAGTTTGTATCCACAAATTTTAAATATAATAATTTTTTTATCTACTTTAACCTTTTTATTATCAGGAGTTATAGCAATTTTTGAAAGGGATTTAAAAAGAATTTTAGCCTATTCTACAATATCTCAGATTGGTTATATGTTTTTTGCAATAGGTATATCCTATCCCCTTCTTGCCTTTCTTCACCTTTTAACCCATGCTTTTTTTAAAGCTCTTTTATTTTTATCCTCTGGAAATGTTATGCATATTATTCATAAGAAAATAGATATATTTGAAACAAGAGGAATTAGAAAAATTCATCCTTTTACTTCCTATACCTTTCTTTTAGGTTCCCTTGCACTTTCAGGTTTTCCTTTAACAGGTGGATTTATAAGTAAAGAACTTATAATAAATGCTTCTTTTAAAAATTTATTTTTATTTTATCTTGCTTCAATAGGTGCTTTTTTAACATCCTTTTATATAATAAGGGGGTATACCTTATGTTTTGAAGGTGAACCCTCAAAAAAACTTCACGAAAAAATTGAAGGTACAATGAATATATCTCTTTTAATTTTATCAATTTTTGTTATTCTAACAGGTCTTAATATTTTTGAGGAATTTTATTTTAAAAATTTTGGAGAAGAAATTACTTTTTATAATCCTCTTTTATATCAATTTTTTCCCTTGTTTTTATCAATAACAGGGATTTATCTTGCTCTTAAAGTTTATTTGAAAAAGCCTATCCAATTTAAGGAAAGAATTTATAGAATTTTAAATTTTTATGATTTCCTTGTTTCTAAAATTATTTATGGGATAATAATTTTCTTTTCAAAATTTATTTCAAAAATATTTGATAGGGGGATTATAGACTTTTTGATTGTAGAAGGAAGCGGCAGATTCACTATTTTATCAGGAAAGCTTATATTTAATCTTTTCATAAGAAAACCTTCCTTTTATATTACCCTTTTAATTCTTGTATTTTTCCTTATTATAATTTTTTCACTTTGATTTGAAATTTTTATATTTTATATTTAAAATTAAATTATGAACGGTGAATTTAAAGAAATTGAAGAGCTATTTAGTAAATGGGAAAAGGAAGGAAGAAAGTCAAGGACTTTTGCAGCACTTGCTGATGCTTATAGAAAAAGAAAAATGTATGATGAGGCGCTTGCTGTTCTTGAGGAGGGATTAAAAATACATCCTGATTATCAGGTAGCACATTTTATAAAAGCAAAGGTTCACCTTGAAAGAAACGAGCTTGAACTTGCAAGGGAAAGTTTAAAAAGAGTTTTAGAAATAGATGAGAATCATCTTGTGGCTTTAAGACTTTTAGCAGAAACCTGTGAAAAATTAGGAAGAGAAGAAGAGGCTTTAGATTATTATAAAAAACTTTATGACCTTGACCCTTTAACTTCAGAGGTTGAAGATAAAATAAAGACTCTTGAAGAGAAATTAAAAGTTCAGAGTGCTCAATTTTCTGAAGAAAAGGTAGAAATAACCGAGGAATTTTTAAAAGAAGAACCTATTTTAAGTAAAGAAAAAATTGACGAAGAAGATCTTTTAAAGGAGGAAATCCCTATAACCGAGGAAAAATTAACTGAGAAATTCTTAGAAGAAGAACCTATTTTAGGTGAAGAAAAATTATTAATAGAGGAAGAATTTTTAAAGGAAGAAACCCTTTTAGGAGAAGAAAAACTCATCGAAGAGAAAGAAGAAATTTTGAAAGAAGAAGTACTTTTAAGTGAGGAAAAAATTTTAGAAAGTGAAGAAATATTAAAAGAAGAAATACCTGTGATTGAAGAAAAAACTATAGCTAATGAAGAACTTTTAACTCCTCCTGATGAACCACTTCTTGATATTCTTGAAGAAAAAGAAGTATTAGGTACAGAGTTAGAATTACCTGAAATTCCAGAAGAAGCGAAAGAAATTTTGAAAGAAATTGAAAAAGAAACAGAAGCTATTGAAGAAGAAAAATTAAAAGATTTTAAGTTTGTCGAGGATATTCTTGAAAAGAAGGAAGAGAAGTTTATTAGTATAGAAGATATAAAGAAAGAAGAAAAAAGCAGTGAAGAATCAGAGTTTGAAACTACTGATGTAGAAGAAATAATAAAAGAAGCTGAAACTATTGAAATAAAGGAGATATTTGAAGAAAAAGAAGAAAAATTGAGTGGACATCCTTCTCAATTTTTAGAAGAAATTGAAAAGGAAGAAAAAATAGAAAAAAAAGAAGAATTAATAATTGGAACTGAAGAAGAGGTTCCCTTAAGTGAAATTTTTAAAGAACCTGAAAGACCTTCTGAGAGTATAGAGGAAATTATTATAGAAAAATCAGAAGAAAAGGGACTTATAGAGTTAATTGAAGAGAAAAAGGAAGAGGTAAAATTTATTGAAGAAAAGAAAGAAATTGAAGAAAAAGAGCAAAAGCTTGAAATAAAAGAAGAAAAAATTGAAGAAGCAGAATTACCAGAGGAAGTTTCAGAACTCTTTGAGGAATTTGAAGAAGAAAAAAAGGAAATTGAACCAGAAAAATATGAGGAAAAAACTATAAAGGAGAAAACTGATGAAAAGGAAATCACTGAAAAAAATTTCAGAAGTTTCATTGAGTGGATTAACCTCCTTAAAAAAACGAGTTGAATTTTTAAAAAATTTATTAGAAGTTAATGAAGCTGACGGTTTTTTTATTAACAATTTGCAAAATGTGTTTTATCTCACAGGTTTTACAGGTTCTTCAGGATATGTTCTTATAACAAGGAATAAAAATTATTTTTTAACTGATTTCAGGTATATGTTACAGTCAAAAAAAGAAGTCTCAAATCTTTTTAAAATTGTAATAATAAAGAAATTTGATGAAATTTTTGACCTTTTAAAAGAGGGAAAAACTCTGCTCTGTGAAAAGGAAAGTTTAACCCTTGATTTATATGAAGAATTAAAAAAGAAAAAATTAAAAATAAAACCCATAAGTTCACCTGTTCTGGATTTGAGAGTTTATAAAAATGAGGAAGAAATTGAAAAAATAAGAAAAGCACAGAAATTTTCAGAGAAAGTATTGAAAAAAGCACTATCTATTTTAAAACCAGATAAAACAAAGGAAATTGAACTTGCCTTGGAAATTGAATATGAGATGAAAAGAAATGGATTTCAAGTTGCTTTTCCCACAATAGTTGCTTCAGGTAAACATTCAGCCTTGCCACATGCAAAGCCAAGAAATGTCACAATTAAGAACAATTCTATACTCCTGATTGATATGGGAAGTGTTTACAAGGGATATCACTCGGATATGACAAGAACTTTCTGGGTTGGTAATAATCCTCCTGACTGGTTTAAGGAGATTTATGAAATTACATTAAATGCCCTTTCTATGGTTGAGGAAAAAATTAAAATAGGAATGCACGTCAGAGATGTGGATAATATAGCAAGAAGTTATATAACCGAAAGAGGTTATGGAGAAAAATTTGGTCATGGTTTAGGGCATGGTGTAGGAATTGAAATTCATGAAAAACCTTCACTTTCTCCAAGAGGAAAAGAAATAATTGATAAAGGTATGGTTTTCACAATAGAGCCTGGAATATATCTTGAAAATAAAGGTGGAGTTAGGATTGAGGATTTAGCCTGTATAAATAAAAAGGGAGAACTTGAAATTCTAACAGGTTTTGAAAAAAGACTTAAAAAAATTTAAAATAATAACCTTAAGGGTTCAAGTCCTTAAAAAAAGTAAAATAAAAAATGCCTGAATTCAGACGTGGAATGGTTATAAAGTTAGAAGGAAAATTTTACGAGGTAATAGATTTTCAACATATAATGATGGGAAGAGGTCATGCCCATATAAGGACAAAATTAAAAAATATAGAAACAGGGCAAGTTCTTGAGAAAACATTGAGAGAAGCAGATTATTTTGAAGAAGTGGAATTGAGAGAAAGAGAAGCAACTTTTTCTTATGCAGAGGGGGATAATTTCATTTTCTATGATTCTGAAACCTATGAGGAAATTGTTTTAAATAAGGAGCAGATAAAAAATTATCTTTTATATCTTAAAGAAGGTCAGGAAGTAAGGGTTCATTATATTAATGAAAAACCAGTTGGAATAGTTCTTCCGAGTGCAGTAGTTCTTGAGGTTGTTGAAACGGATCCTGGTGTGAGAGGAGATACTGCTTCAGGTGGTTCAAAACCTGCAAAGCTTGAAACAGGTCTTGTTGTAAAAGTTCCCCTTTATATAAAGGTTGGTGAAAAAATAAAAGTTGATACAAGAACCGGGGAATATATAGAAAGAGCATGAAGGATAAAGATTTAGAGAAGATAGAAAAATTAATAGAATTAATGGACAAAAAGGGTCTTACTGAGATTGAAATAAAGAAACCTTTTTTAAAAATCCATTTAAAAAGAGGAGAAAAAGTTAAATACGAAAAACCAAAATTAAAATCTCAGGAAACTGAAACAACTGAATTGAGAAAAGAGAAAGTTGAAGTAAAAGAAAAAGAAGAAATAAAAGAAAGGGAAGATAAATTTTATTATATAACTGCACCCTTAGTGGGGACTTTTTATAGAGCCCCTGCACCTGATGCAGAGCCCTATGTTGAAGTTGGAAGTCATATAAAACCTGGACAGGTTGTTTGTATAATTGAAGCTATGAAAATTATGAATGAAATAGAATCAGAAGTTGATGGTATTGTTAGAGAAATTTTGGTTAAAAACGGTGAGCCCGTGGAATACGGGCAAAAATTATTTAAAATTGAACTAACTTAAAATGGCTGTTGATTTAAAGTTTTTACTTAAAAAAATGATAGAAGAAGAAGCTTCAGATCTTCATTTAAAAGCAGGACTTCCTCCTATTTATAGAATTCATGGAAGACTTATAAGAACAAAAATGGAACCACTAACACCCAAGGATTTAACTGAAATAGTGAAGGTTATAATGACAGAAGAACAGCAGAAAAGGTTCATATCAAGGAAGGAACTTGATTTTGCAATAGGTGTTCCAGGACTTGGAAGATTCAGAGTTAATTGTTTCATACAGAGGGGAAGTATAGCAATTGCAATGAGAGCTATTCCTACAAACATAAAAACCTTTGAAGAACTTAATTTACCCCCAGTTATAAAAGATATTTGTTTAAATCCAAGGGGACTCATTCTTGTTACAGGAACAACAGGAAGCGGAAAATCCACAACTCTTGCAGCAATGATTAACTACATAAATATGAACAGAGCAAAACACATAATCACAATTGAGGATCCAATTGAATTTTTATTCAAGGATGAAAAATCAGTAATATCCCAGAGAGAAATAGGGAGTGATACTTCTTCTTTTGCGTCTGCTTTAAAGTATGTATTAAGACAGGACCCTGATGTTATACTGATTGGGGAGATTCGTGATAAGGCAACAATGGATACTGCTATAAAGGCAGCTGATACAGGACACCTTGTTATGTCTACCCTTCATACTTTAAATGCAACAGAAACAATTAACAGAATTATTTCCTTTTATCCTCCTCATCAGCATCAGCATATAAGAATTATGCTTGCCTCAACCTTGGTTGCTGTAATTTCCCAGAGATTGATACCAAGAGCAGATGGAAAAGGTAGAGTTCCTGCAGTTGAAATTCTTATTAACACACCGAGGATTAAAGAACTCATAATGGATGAAACAAGGCAAGTGGAAATACCCCAGGCAATTGAAGAAGGGCATTATGAATATAAAATGCAGACTTTTGACCAGTCAATTATGAAGTTATATAAAGAAGGTCTTATAACCCTTGAAGATGCTCTTGAAAATGTAACAAACCCTGATGAATTCAAACTCAAGCTTAAAGGTATAAAAACAGCTGCAGAAACCTGGGACGAACCTGAGCTTAAAATTGAGTGAAAAAATTAAGGAAAAGTTTAAAGAAATTCTGGAATATTACGATAATAATCCCTTTTTATCTTTAATTCCAATTTTAAACTTTATTCAAGATGAAGAAGGCTTTATATCAGAGGAGAGAATAAAAGAAATATCAGAATTTCTTGGAATTAAAGAAAATTTAATTTATGAAACATTAACTTTCTATCATTTTTTAAGTTTAGAAAAAAAGGACAAAAAAACTCTTTATATTTGTAAAAATATTTCCTGTTTACTTGAAGGTGCAGAAGAAATTCTTGAATATCTAAAGGAAAATAAGGATAAGTTAAACTTTGATTTCAAGGAATGTGAATGTATAGGTTTATGTGATTTTGCACCCGCAGGTCTTTTAGATTTTAAACCCTTAAAAAATCTGAGTATTGAAAAAATAAAGGAATTAAATGAAAAAATCTGAAACTCTTTTGATAAAGAAAAAATATGCAGAAAATATTGATGAATACATACAAAAAGGTGGATTTTTATCTCTTAAAAAAGTTTTAGGTGATGGAATTCCACCTGAAAAAGTTATTGAGGAAGTTAAAAAAAGTGGATTAAGGGGAAGGGGTGGAGCTGGTTTTCCTACAGGTTTAAAATGGTCTTTTATTCCAAGGGATGCTGAAAAAAAATTTTTAATATGCAATGCTGATGAGGGAGAACCAGGAACTTTTAAGGACAGAGAAATTTTACTCTATGCACCTTATCTTTTAATTGAGGGAATAATAATTTCCTCCTATGCAATTCAGGCTGAAGTCTCATATATATATTTAAGAAAAGAATATAAGTGGATTTATGATAGAATTTATAAGGCAATAAGAGAAACAGAAGAAATAGGATTTCTTGGAAAAAATATTTTAGGAAGTTCCTTCAATCATAGAATAAAAATTTTTCTTGGAGCAGGTGCTTATATATGTGGTGAGGAAACAGCACTTCTTGAGTCAATGGAAGGTAAAAAGGGCTTTCCAAGGTTAAAACCTCCTTATCCAGCAGATAAGGGTCTTTTTGGTAACCCAACCGTAATCAACAATGTTGAAACTCTTGCTAATATTCCAATAATAATGGAGATGGGAGGAGAAAATTATGCAAAAATAGGAGTTCCTAAAAGCACTGGAACAAGACTTATTTCTCTCAGCGGTATTGTGAGAAAAAAAGGAGTTTTTGAAATTGAGCAAGGCAAGATAACAATAAGGGAAATAATTGAAGATTTAGGTGAAGGTGTAAAAGAAAATTATCATCTTCTTGGGGTTATACCAGGTGGAATATCTGCACCTCCTCTTTTACCTGATGAGATTGATATTACCTACGATTTTGAATCAATTATAGAAAAAGGTTCTATGTCAGGTTCAGGTGCAATAATTGTTTTTGGATTTAAGGAAGATAAAAAAAATGAACTTTTAAAATTTTTAAAAAGTGCAGTTAATTTTTTTAAGGAGGAATCTTGTGGAAAATGCACCCCCTGTCGTGAGGGAACATGGGCAATAAATGATATTTTAGAAAAAATTGAAAAAAGAGAAACTCAGATTGAAGAGGGGGTTGAAATAATAGATGGTCTTTATAAGAAAATGAAGGGTTTATGTGCTTGTCCCTTAGGTGAATCCTGTGCAATTATAACTGAATCCTTTTTAAAAAAATATTCTGATGTTTTAAATTTAAAATAAAATATTAGATAATGGGAAAAGGTAAAAATTCGCAGGCTAAAGCCTGCGCCTACCATTTTTTTTTAAATTTTTTAACATTTATTACCATAATTTTATTGTAGCCGCAACCTTTAGGTTGCGTAAAAAAATTGTTACCAATTTACTAAAGCCTGCGCCTACCATTTTTTTAATTTTTTAACATTTATTCCCATATTCTATAATTTTATGGTAACCGCCCTTTAGTAAAAATTCTATAATTTTATGGTAGCCGCACCCTTTAGGGTGCGAAATATTTTGCTTCATAAAAGAACTAAGGGGCTATTTGCCTGCCCTTTAGGTGAATCCTGCGCAATTATAATTGAATCCTTTTTAAAAAAAATATTCTGATGTTTTAAATTTAAAATAAAATATTAGATAATGGGAAAAGATAAAAATTCTACCATTTTTTGAAAATTTTTTAACATTTATTACCATATTCTATAATTTTATGGTAACCGCCCTTCAGCAAAAATTCTATAATTTTATGGTAGGCCGCACCCTTTAGGGTGCGTTAAATTAATTCTCTGGTTGTATTCCTACCATTTTTTTTAAATTTTTTAACATTTATTACCATATTCTATAATCTTATGGTAACCGCCCTTCAGCAAAAATTCTATAATTTTATGGTAGGCCGCACCCTTTAGGGTGCGTTAAATTAATTCTCTGGTTGTATTCCTACCATTTTTTTTAAATTTTTTAACATTTATTACCA